>JAAHIA010000776.1 GCA_010671975.1 Leptolyngbya sp. SIO4C1
TTTCAGCGCTATTTATTCAGCAGGTTGAACGACTGCAGCAGCTTGGCATTTTCTGGCGTGAGCAGCGATCGCAGGTTGTCTAGCTGATTGAGCAGGTTCATTTCGCGCGCGTACTCTTCTTTGAGAATGCGAATATAGCGTTCTTGCTCTTCTAAACTGTGAGTCTGACTGAGCATGTGAATCGCCACATTGATATTAGAGAGTGGCTCTCTCAGGTCAGCAGAAATTTTAGACAGCAGCTCATCTTTGATGTCGGCCAGCTGCCTGGTTTCAACTGCTTTCTGCTGCGTTTTTACCAGCGACTGAGATAGCTCGTCTGACTGCTGCAGCTGATACTGATCGATAGCTGACTTTTTTGCCAGCCGAGTCTGGATAGCCGTCAGCAGCTCAGCCGTCTCAAATGGCTTCGTTAGATAGTCATCTGCGCCCAGGTTCATTCCCTGCCGCAGATGAGACCGATCTGCTTTGGCCGTCAAAAAGATAAAGGGAATCGCTGCGGTCTCGGGCTGCTGCTGTAGAGCGGCAATGACGCCGTAGCCATCTAGATTTGGCATCATGACATCGCACAAAATGAGATCGGGCATGTAGGCTTGAGTCGCAGCTAGCCCAGCTTGACCATCATCAGCGCCCCTTGCGATATAGCCGTTAATTTCAAGAATCTCTTGAATATTTTCTCGAACCTGCGCTTCGTCTTCAATCACTAAAATCGTGTGCTTCATGGTTCTACAGCTTTCCAACGGCCGCTTCTGATTACCCAATAGATTACCCAGCTAAATCTCAGGATTCGCGATCCGCAACTCAGCCTAGACCAGGAAATTTCAATGGCTTACTGTCTAGCGGCTTACTTTGGCTTACTTCGATGGGCGCTGATTGGGCAGTACGATATCCACCTGAGTACCCTGAGCGATCTGACTAGTCAGTCGAATATAGCCCCCCTGCAGAGTCGCAAAGCGGCGTGCAATCGTTAGACCTAGGCCCGTACCGGCAACATGGTTTGCATTTTTGCTGCGATAGAACGGCTGAAACACAAGCGCTTGTTCCTCTTCGGGAATGCCAATGCCTTCGTCTTTGAGGCTAAAGCAGAGACTTTCTTCACAGAGCCTCAAAGAGAGCTCAACCCTCGTAGTCGGCTCTGAATATTTGATAGCGTTGGAGACGACGTTGCAAAGGACCTGACGCAGCAGCTTAGTATCAAAAGCTGCCTGCGCCACCGCCGGCTGAACAATTTCAGCTGTGAACTTCAGCTGATGCTGATGATTCGCTGCCTGCAGCTCATCCATCAGCGTTTGGCACCACTGCACTAAATCAGCCGTCTGTAAGTTGCAGCTGATTTGATCGGTTGGCGGACGATCGACTAGCAGCAGCCGGTCTAGCATCTGCGTGATCTGATTGATTGATGT
>JAAHIA010000777.1 GCA_010671975.1 Leptolyngbya sp. SIO4C1
CTAGTTGAGAGTGCTCAGCAGCGCTGGTTGCGGATTCGGGGCTTTCAGCATCTAGCCGAGGTGATTGAAGGTGTCTCATTCAAAGATGGTATTCGAGCTGAGGAGACTGATACTGATTTAGACCCGTTGCAGAAGGTCGCCTGATGATGCTAGATACACCACATTTGACAATAACTCGGAACGCCCTTGCCTTAAGCTAGTAGTACTTGTCGCTCGGATCATCAAGGTGATCATTTGGACAGTGGTCTCCTACAGGGGACTTTCACCCCATTAGTTCACGCCCGTGCCGGGTGTACACAATGCGTTGGTGCGGACGGTAGAAAGGCTATCTGTGAGAGTTCAAGGTTATCTGCCGCCGCTGCGTTTTGCCGATAGCTGGCTTCGCATCAAGTCTTTGCAATCGTCTTTAGAAGCGTTTGGTCATTCTGAAACTTATTTTAAGGATCCATCAATGATGGCTATGACTGAAGGATAATTGATCACAAAAAGCAAGGTCACAAAGCTAAGTGCATCTAGAAAATAAAGAAGGTGAAGCATGTCGGGATCACACTCAACCTCGCCCTCAGGCTCTGAGCAAAACCAACCTCCCCCCGATCCTGATAAGCCACCACAATATTCTGACCAATTCTCACTACCTGCTACATTGGCGAGTAATGAAGCAGAGTGGAGCAGTGTCAGCCTGGAGTATTATCATCTCCCTCAGTCAGGAGAAACCCCTAAGCTTTGTTTCGATCACTATGCGATCGCGGTTACGCTTGGGCAGGGCTTCCAGCTAGATTGGCAAATCGAGGGAGTTGCAAATGGGCGAGCGCAACGGCAAATGCTCTTTCACGGCGGCATGACCCTTGTGCCTATGCAACACGTTCACTGGGGAGCCTGGGATCAACCACACGAAGGGTTCGCCCTCAGTTTAAAGCCAGAGCTGCTAACTCGCGATGCTGCGGAACTGTTAGCCGTCGATCAGGTTGAGTTACTCCCTCAAGAACCACGGTATGATCCCCTCATTCTTCAGATTGGGCTGGCGCTCAAAGCCGATTTAGAATCCCATCGACCCGGTGGAAGGCTGTATGCGGAGACGATGGCAACGGCACTGGCAGTTCATCTGCTGAGGAACTATTCTGCGCACAGTCATAAGCCTATTCACCATTCAGGTGGCTTGTCTCCTACACCACTGAAGCTGGTGGTTGACTATATCAATGATCATTTAGACCAAGAGCTAAGCTTAGAAGAATTAGCGGCGATCGCTCAGCTCAGCCCTTATCACTTTGAGCTAAGTAGCCAAGGGTAGAAAAGCTGATGTATGTAACTCATCATGAAGGAGCTAAGCGCGAGGGAAATCTGAATCGTTCTGCTTGATAGCCTCCTTTGTCAGCTCTAGCATTGACCCCATCAATCAC
>JAAHIA010000778.1 GCA_010671975.1 Leptolyngbya sp. SIO4C1
GGGTGAACGAAAAAAAGCGCGGGATAAGAAAAAAAGGCGTAGTGTCAGACAAGAAAGAACATCGAGGGACTACGCCGCATGTCATTAGAGTCTATCGTGAACCAGCCCCTGGCAAACCTGCTGAGATTCGAACAGTTGCAAGCGCACGCAGCCAATGCGCAAGCGTATGTCGAAGCCTTTAGCCAGCAGTGGCGAGACCTAGGTCGAGCGCTGTTAGAGCAGCAACTCCAGCAGCAGATAGAAGCCGTAGAGCAAGGGCATCGAGGGGCCAGAGCCAAGCGCCACCGGCACTACCAAACGCCGATGGGGACGATTGCCCTGAAGCGTCGGGTCTACGACGATGCGAGTGAGGCGATAGTGGCTGATAGACAGCTAGGCTTGCCAGAAGACGGCTGGTTTCGCAGCGTTCTAGAGCTGTCGAGCGCGTTGGGTGTAGGCAGTGAGTTTGCCAATGCCAATCGGCTATTGGAACGCTGGAGCGGCGTATCAGTGAGCACCAAGACCCTGGCCAATCATGTCGAAGCCGAAGGCACTCAGCTGGCGGCCCTCGAAGCCGAAGCGCCTCAGCACTCAGCTGGCCCAATCCGCTCTAGCCTGAGTGTGGCGACCCGTCGCCGGCCGGAGCGACCCGTCTTTTACATCGGTGCCGATGGCATTCATACCCCCATGCGCGGCGGCGGCACCTGCGAAGCCAAAGTCGGTGTGATGTTCTGGGAAAGTGACCATTTGCGAGTATCGCCGCAACGAGCAGTTGTCAAACAGCGCGAGTATGTCGCTACGCTGGAACCCGTTGAGGGCTTCCGTGCCCAGCTCAATCGCCGCTATCTCGCCACGGTCGAAGATAGGCCGCATCAAGTCGTCTTCCTCGGCGATGGGGCCGCTTGGCTGTGGGGGATGGCGAGTATGCTCTTCCCAGATGCGATTGAGATTCTCGATTTCTTTCATGTTTCGGAATATCTTTGGGCAGTCGCCCGGGCTGCTTTTCCTGCCCAGGCAGATGAGCAGAACGCCAAAGACTGGGTTGAGTCGCAGCAGCACGCACTCAGGCACTCACAGTGGCCGCAAGTGCTGCAGGCCGCACAGCGATTGCCCCCGAAGACCCATGAGTTGACCCAGGCGGTTGAGCGGCTTGTAAGCTATCTGAGCAACAATCAATCGCGTCTGGATTATCAGCGCTACCTACAAATGGGACTGATGATTGGCTCGGGAGTAGTAGAAAGTTCGAATCGTCGCATTGTCACCCTGCGGCTCAAGCAATCCGGCATGTTCTGGTCTAAAGCAGGCGCTGAGGCGGTGATGACGCTGCGCGCTTGTTATCTGAGTAGTTCTCAAAGATGGCATGACTTTTGGTACAACTGAGCTTCTCTAACCTCACCGCGCTTTTTTTCGTTCACCC
>JAAHIA010000779.1 GCA_010671975.1 Leptolyngbya sp. SIO4C1
TCACGTAGCTTAAACGGCAAATAGGGTGATCGCACCGGCTTTTTCCTTTACTGAATCGAGTTTTTGCCGTCCTTCTCAAGCTGCGGTTACCTTGCGGCAATCCAGCCGTTGGCGAGCTATCCTGAAGAAAGAATATTGCTTTGTACCGCCGACTTTCGGCTACTGACGCCTGCGAATTCTCAATGCCTATTTGCCAACTGTGCGATCGCGACTGTCCCAAGCTCACCGTACACCACCTCATCCCCAAGCAGCAGACCAAACGTAAAAAGCAAGATATCGGCCCAACAGCAGATATCTGTGCCCCCTGCCACAAGCAAGTTCATACGCTATTTGACAATAAGCAGCTGGCTTGCGACTTGAACTCGATTGAAAAGCTGCGATCGCGCCCAGAGGTGCAAAAATTTCTCAGCTGGATCCGCAAGCAAGATCCGTCGCGTCGCGTGCGCACCTACCGCTAGGGCACTCCGCGTCTCTGCAGCCAGGCTAATCCGGAAACGCTAGCCCCGTACGCGGATCGCGAATATAGAGCCCCAAGGTCAGCGACTCTAGCACCACGTCCCAGACGGGCGTCACCGCTTCGGCATCGTCTGCCCAGTAGTCAAACGTAATCAAACATTGGATACCAGAGCCAATGCCTACACAGATGCGCGAATAGGCTTCGCGGTCTTCGCTGTCATCGATAAATTTCAGCTCGCCCCAAACGATGTGAGCCGTTTGACGCGGTAGCTTAACAACTTTGCCTACCTCAATCACATTGCGCTCGTCTTCGCGCATCAGCTTCTTAACAATCCCCATCAGCGGAAAATCTCGCCAGTCGGCCTTGGGAAGCAAATTGTAGGACACTTCTAGGCGGCAGTTATCATCCGGCGGCTCGCCATCCGTAAACTTGAAAGATTCGTCGTCGGCCTCAAACCGCCAATCCTGTGGTACGTCGAACCGGACAGCACCGCGACCGGCCACAAAGATCTTATAGCCGTCTTTGGACTGCCAGTGATGATCTTCTTTGAGCTCAAGCGTTTCCTTGACCCATTTGAGGTTATGGCTCTTTCGTTTTGCCATCGGTCTTACGCAGCGTCACTGCCGATTATTGTACTGTGAACTAGCTGTGCCCGTGCGATCGCTCAGCCTGCTTATGACTGGCATACCAGTCGGCATAAGGCGTATTTTTCACCCGCTTCTGATTGTAGTCAGGGGCACCGTCCGACCACCAGACCGGGCCGCGCTCGCCCAGCGCTAATTTAGCCTGATGAACGGCTTTGTTGCATGAATCATAAATAGACAGACTTCTCCTGTCTAAATGGTTTTCTATGCTGCGACCGGGTAACTATCTGGCATTCCTAACTGAGTCATCCGGTTGAGCGCTTTGCATTCAATCCTCA
>JAAHIA010000078.1 GCA_010671975.1 Leptolyngbya sp. SIO4C1
TCGCTTCATGTCTTCCGTGAAGTCATACTTGGCGGCTAAAAATGGCCAGTAGGTAACGTTTGCGGCCTTGGAGATGAAGATTGGATGCCCCTTGAGATCGGCAAGATCGGCAATGCCCTGATCGGGGTGAGCAATAATTACCTGCGGATCTTTTTGAAACATGGCGGCAACTGTCACCTTCGGGACGCCTTCAACCACGGCGTTGATAGCATCGGCGGTGTAGCCCATAAAGAAGTCGACCGCATCGCCCATCAGCAGCTGCGTGCCATTCACCTGCGGACCGCCCATCTTGATTGTGACATCGAGCCCGTGGTCGGCATAGATGCCCGTGGCCACCGCCTGATAGAAGCCACCGTGCTCAGCTTGAGCGTACCAGTTAGTGCCGTAGGTCACTTTAGTTAGCTCACCCGTAGCGGCAGATTCTGAAATCTCAACAGAGTCTTCTGAGGTAGAAGATGGTCCTGCGCAGGCGGCGGCCAAAAGGCCAGTTCCAGCCGCTAGAGAACCGTACTGAATGAATCGACGACGACTGACTCTAGACATTGTGACTTTAGACATTGTATTTACCTATGCGTATCTACCTATCAAATCGTCAACGCCAAATCTGCGAATAGGAGCAGCGCAGCGCCCTCTCTCAACCAGCAATCTCTGGGTCTCCCCGTCAACTCTTCTCTAACCACTCAACTACCCGCTCCCCCAGCCTCACATCGCTGAGCCGATCAATCTCTCGAATTCCCGTTGGACTGGTGACATTCACCTCAGTCAGATATCCACCAATCACATCGATACCGACAAAGACTAAACCATCGCGCTGCAGCGTGGGCGCAAGTTCGCTACAAATTTCGCGATCGCGCTCGGTAATCGCTGCCGTATCCACCCGACCGCCCACGGCCATATTGCCGCGAAACTCTTGCCCAACTGGAATGCGATTAACCGCACCAATCGGTTCACCATCGAGTAAGATAACCCGCTTATCCCCTTCTTTAGCCGCTGGCAGATAGGCCTGCACCATCACCGGTTCGCGACCGCGCTGGGTACTCACTTCAATCAGAGAGTTAAAGTTGCGATCGCGGCTATCGAGAAACAAAATGCCCTCTCCTGCTTTACCGCCCAGCGGCTTGAGTACGGCAAACCCCCAGCCCTCAACCGCTTCTCGAATGACCCGCTTATCTTGAGTGACGATGCTCTCAGGAATAGATTGCCGAAACTGCAGCGCGTACAGCTTTTCGTTAGCGGCTCGCAGTCCCTTAGGCGAATTGACAATGCGCGTTTTGGCCAGATCGATATAGTCCAGAATGTAGGTGGCGTAGAGGTAAGGAATCGTCACCGGCGGATCGGTACGCATAAAGACAGCGTCCATCTGGTCGAGCGGCTGCCAAGCCGGGTCGCCCGTGGAATACCAGTTAGGCGGTGCCTGCCAGCGTCCGGCTTCTAGGCTGACCGGCGTCAGCTGGACTGGTCTGAGCCAGGCAAAGGCGCGGCTGCGGTCGATACCCAGCTGCGGCGCTTCAGTAATCCAAACCTCGTGACCCAGCTGCTGCGCTGCTTCCATCAGGGCGACACTGGTGTCATGGGTGGGGTCTAGCTTGGCAATCGGGTCAATGATAAACGCAAGTTTCACAACATCAAGAAATTAGACGCTGCTTTAGATCTTTACATATATTGATGATTCGGCTGGCAAAAAAAATGCTGCCAAGCTTGGCAGCATCAGAAACAGAAAACCAGATTAAGCTGCTTTTCTCAGGTTGGTAGACGACCCTGAGTCACAGCAAGTAGTTATCAATAGTCGTGTACTTGAAGCTCAAGTATGGCTGTCTTTACTTACGAATACAACCTGACTGTGACAGTTTTTAATAGCTGAGCCAGCCCTGCGCTTGCATGTAGCTCAGCAGCCAGCTGGTCATCGTCGCCCGGCGCGTCAGGCGCGGCACCAGCTGATCGATGCTGTAGCCTTTAAAGCCAAGATAGTCTTTGAGCAGCTGCTTATTGGCTTTGGGGATAGCCCGAGTGAGCTGCACGGTAGCCGGGCGGCTTTCAATGAAGTTAGGGGGTTCAGGGTATTTTTCCTGCCAGGTGGGGGCAACTGCTTCAGCCTGCCACCGGCCGTTTGTCTGACGATAGCCCAGCGTGTACCAAACCAGCTGATTGACGGTCTCATCCGCTAGCTCGTCGTTGAGAATGGCCCAGAGGGTTTCGGTGGTCAGGGGAGGCAGTGCGCTCATAGACTCGCAGCAGGATCGGCAGGTGAGAGCTGAAATCGAGCGAGGCTCTGCTGCAGCGTCTGGACAAGCTGCTCGATTTGCTCAGACTGCTGTGAGCTCAGGCTGGCTTGCTCAGTAGTGTCGGCTGCAATATTAGCAATCTCGTGCACCGACTCTAGCGTGGTTTGGGCGGAGATCGCAAGCGACTGGCTCGACTGACTGACCTGCTGAGCCAGCTGAGTCAGCGGTTCAGCCTCAGTTTCGATCTGGCGGAACGCGGTGTGGGTTTGCTGAGTGCCGGTACGGAAACGCTCAACGGTTTGCTCCACAGCGGCGACTGCCTGATTGAGCTGCGTAGCCGCAGCTTGGATCTGCTGCCGATGCCGCTGCTGCTGGCTGAGCGACTGCTGTGTCTGAGTGATGAGCGCTTTAATTTGAGCGGCAATGCCTTCGAACTCTCTGAGTAAGCCAGCCATCTGCTCGGCAGTTTGCGATCGCGAGGCGCGCGCTGCTAGGCCAGCCGCATTGGTCAGTAGCGCCTGGATTAGCGTGGCGGTCTGCCGCTGGTCTCTGGCAAACTGAGCAGTGGTTTCTGTGGCAGCAACCAGCGAGACTGTCTTCTGAGCCAGCTGACCGAGGTGAGCCTGTAGCGTATTGGTCTCCTGAGTCAGCGCACTGACCGTCTGCTGCCCCTGTTCGACCTCGGTCTGCGTCATCTGCATCGCTTTGCTGGCCGTGGTGGCCTGCTGCGCCAGCTGCTCGACCCGCTGCTGAACCTCGGCCATTAGCTGCTCAATCTGCTGAGTGGCGGCTGTCTGGCGCTGTGCCTGCTGAATAATTTCGGCCGAGTGCTGGGCTAGCGGGTCTGTCCCTTGGTGGATGGCAGCTGCCGCATGCTGGGTCTCTGCCACGGTTATTCTAAGGCGCTCGACCAGCTGGTTGAGCCGCTTGGCCAGAGGAGCGGCAAGCCCCGAAGCGGGCGGTATGCTGATGCTCAGATTGCCGCTTTGTACGCTGGCGATCGCATCTAGTAAAGCTTGGACTTCCTGCTGCTGCAGCTGCTGAGCCTTGGCGCGATCGGCAGTTTGCTGCAGCTGGGCTTCTACCTCAGCCGTATGCGCAATTTCTTGGCGAATGCGATCGCGATTGGTCTTCAGCTGCGCTAGCAGGTTAAAAAACGACATCGACAGCTGCGCTAGCTCGTCTTTACTGCGCAGCTGCGCCAGCAGCGTCTCGTCGGCGTTAGCCAGGCGGTTGCATTCATTCAAGACCGGCCGCAGATGCCGGTTAAGGTAGCGAATTGCCAGCACGGTCACAGTTGCCAGCAGCAGCGTTACTAGCAGCGTCGCGCCCACTGTAATCACCATCACTTGATCAAAGACAGCCGTATAGGGAACAAAAGCAGCGGCCATCCAGCTGCGCTCAGGCAGCCACTGATAGGCCCAGTAGCCCGTATCTCCTTCTAAAAAGCCGGCTTCGCTCGCTCGCATCTGCGGCCACAGCTGGCTGAGCTCAGCAATATCTTGATAGGTTTGCGAAGTCGATGCGTTAGCCTGGGCAGGGTTGGCTAAAACGTTGCCCTGACGCGACAGCAGCACAAAGCGCCCCGACTCGCGCAGCACCGGCTGATCGAGCACCGCATTGAGATAGCGGCTGTCTAGATCGATGACGGTCGCCCCTAGCCAGGTGCCTTGCTGATCAAAAATCTGTGCATAGTAGCTGATCAGGCCGCCGCGATCGCTTTGATAGACAGTAGTCCAAGCGTTAGTCTGAGAGAGAAAATAGGTTTCGTACTGCTCGGTCTCAGGGTAAAAGCGATTGGTGCCGGCCTGATTGACATAGCGGCCGCTGTCTGCGTCGCTGCCGGTCGCCTGATAGCTAGGAAAGAACCACTGCTGGCTGGGTAAGATACCGTACGGCCGCTGCCCAAAGCCGAGCCCAACAGCGAACGGCGGGCGCACCTGAAAGAGCTGGCGGACCAGAGTTTGATAGGCGTCTGGATTTTCAACCCCGCGCGCATAGAGCGTTGCCACACTGACGCTGAGCCCACTCGCTAGAATTTCAGCCTGATCGCTGACATCGTCAATCGCGTTGACCTTGCTGCTCAGCGCCGTCTGAATCTGATCTTCGGCTTGAAATTTGACGGTCTCACCAAACAGGAAGGCCATACCGCCTACCCCAGCTAGCGCACCGCCCATAATCAAGAGGAAAAGCTTTAAGCCAAATGAATTTGCCCGCAGTTTCTGACTTATCTGAGCCCAGATATTCATAGGTCCTTTTACCGGTCTCTTTGCTCTATTTGCTGCCTAACAGTCAGTTCATCTTTTTATACCTCCTACTTATACCGATATTTTTCGGACAGATTAAGTAAAAGATCGTGACGATAATAAAATCTTTACGCGGATGAAAGGCCGGCTATTGGCTTTTTCGCGCCCGCATCCTCTCTAAAGTCCTCTATGCATTAGCCCTTTTGAGTACTGCCCTCGATTGCCAAAAAATCCAGCAGGGACTCACTGCCTACGCTCGGCGCGATCTGCCGTTTCGGGCACTGCGCCCCCAGTTTCAGCTGCTGACGTTTGAGACGCTGCCTTCCACGAATGCCGAACTTTGGCGCAGGGTTGAGCAAGGAACGGCGGCGGCCGGCACCGCTGCGATCGCGCTTACTCAGACAGCCGGTCGAGGCCAGCGCGGTAAAACCTGGCTGTCGACGGCGGGTGGGCTTTACCTATCGCTGCTGCTGGAGCCAGACTGGCCGCTGGCAGCGCTGCCGCAGCTGACGCTGTGCAGCGCCTGGGGCATTGCCTCACAGCTAAATGCGCTCTCCATTCCAGCGCAGATTAAATGGCCTAACGACTTAGTGGTCGCTGGTCGCAAGCTGGGTGGCATTTTGACAGAGACGCGGCTGAGCCAAGCTGCGATTACCCATGCGGTGATTGGCGTAGGGCTCAACTGGCAAAATTCAGTGCCCCCTACCGGCATTACCCTGCAGCAGGTGCTCACCCGGCGCTGTCTATCAGCGCCAGCCTGTCTAGAAGAGCTAGCCGCTATCGTGCTGAGAGGGCTGTGGGAAGGCATCTGCTATCGCCAGCAGATCGGTAGCGCTGCCTTTATGAAGCACTATCAAAATTTACTGATGCACCGAGGACAGTCTGTAAGCCTAGGTGGGAATACTGGCAGTATTGTTGGCGTTTCTGAAACGGGTCGACTACAGGTTAGGCTGTATTCAGATCACACCCTAGAAACAGCACAGCTGATATCCTTTCAGCCAGGCGAATTTTCTCTGGGCTACAATAACTCTGGACTAGACAGTTTAGTTTAATTTTTAACCCTTCCTACTTTAGTTTCTACGTTTAATGGAACCCACGCGGCCCCTAGCTATGGATGCTTCTACAAGAATCGCTCAGCACGCAGAATCACAGAAATACTGGCTGTGGCTGGCCCGGTTAGGAATGCTAGGCTGTCTCAGCCTGCTAGGCACTCAGCAAGTGTTGGCCCAGACGGCAATAGACTTGGCTCCGACTGAACCGACTGTGTCCGAGCCGGCCGCGCCTGAGCCAATCGCTATTCCGACACCGGCTGCGCCCAAGCCCGCGCCCGCAGCTGCGCCTAAGCCTGCGCCCGTGGCCACGCCAGCCCCCAACCCAGTTACCCCGGCTGCGGCCAGCGCGCCTGAACCTGCAGCACCAGCCCCCGTCGCGCCTGAAGTGGCAGCGCCTACAGTCACAGCGCCCGAGACCGTCGCACCCGAAATCGTGACGCCCAGCGACCTGGTGCCCGAGTCTATCCCCACGGCGGAAAATTCACCGGCAGACTACGGTACGGTCTTTATTGATCCTACTGACTACAGCGTTGGCGCAACCGAAAACCCCAGCGTTATTTTTGCAGAGCGCGGCAGCGGCTGCCAGTTTGCCATTCAGCAGGGACAGTCAGTTCCAAGCGGTGCCTGCGCCCAGGCAGCGCCCCAGTCACCCACCGTTGCTGCAGCGTCGCCTCGCTTTGCGCCGACGTCAGCCAGCCGCCCATCGGCCCCTTCAATCAGCCTAGGGCCAATTAGCGTAGGCCCCTCGGGCGTACAGGTCTCTGGGCTGACCACAGCGGCCAGCCGCCGCTACTACAATCAGCTGGCTCGACCGCTGGTGAATCTGCAGGCAAACAAGCCTTTCTTATTTCCGCTTTCGATTCCGGCGCCGATTACCTCGCTGTTCGGCTGGCGTTTGCATCCAATTTTTGGTGAACATCGCTTTCATGCGGGGACTGACTTCGGTGCGCCGATGGGGACACCGGTACTGGCGACGCGCGCCGGGCAGGTAACAGCGGCAGAATTTTTAGGCGGCTATGGCCTCACGGTGATCCTGCGTCATAACGAAGACGATCTTGATTTAGAAAGCCGCTATGCTCACCTATCGCAGCTGCTAGTGCAGCCGGGCGAGTGGGTTGAAAAAGGCGAGGTGGTGGGGCTGGTTGGCAGTACCGGTAACTCGACCGGACCGCACCTGCACTTTGAGCTGCGTCAGCTGACCGGCGATGGCTGGGTGGCAGTGAGCCCTAACGAGGTGATGCAGCAGGCGCTGAATAATTTAATTGCAACGCTGAACAACCCGCAGCTGGCGCTAGGGCTATTGCCCAGCGATGAGGCCGAGAACCAAGACGCAGCCGCCAAGCCAGCGGAGACTGCAGCGCCAGTAACGGCCTTTCGACCCGCGCAGCCGAACGCCAACTAGGGCGGCATGACCTTCGCCTATCGCCGCACTGTTCGCTTCCATGAAACGGATGCGGCCGGCGTGGTTTATTTTGCTAATGTCTTAACCCTGTGTCACGAGGCCTACGAAGCCTCGCTAGCGGCGGCTGGCATCAACCTGCGACAGTTTTTTGGACAGGCCCAGACGGCCTTTCCGATTGTGCAGGCCACCGTCGATTTTCGCCGGCCTTTACACTGCGGCGATCAGCTTGTGATTCAGCTATCACCGCAGCAAACCGGCCCAGACAGCTTTGAGATTGCCTATACGCTAGAAGCCGCTGCGACCTCGGTGCTAGCAACCGCGCTGACTCGTCACGTCTGCATTGATGCGGCAGCGCGGCAGCGACAGCCCATAACGCCTGCCATGACTGCCTGGCTGGCTAAGACTGCTGAAGTTTGAAGCGCGATCGCACAGGCGGCCATTCCCACCTCGCGGTAGGATTGCTTACATCGCATCCACTAGAGCTGCCTGAACCCTCATGCCAAATCGACAGATTGCCGGATCTCTGCTCGGTCTTTTGCTCCTGCTTAGCAGCTGTGAACCTGCTACAACGTCTTCTGATGCAGCCGATGATGCCACACTCAGGCTGCTCTATTGGCAAGCCCCGACCATCCTTAACCCGCATCTGTCCAATGGGTTCAAAGATGCTGAAGCCAGCCGCATCACGCTAGAGCCGTTAGCGAGCTTTAATGCCGCAGGCGAACTGATACCGTTTTTGGCGGCTGAGATTCCTTCGGTCGACAATGGTGGCGTGGCCGCCGACGGCCGCTCGGTGACCTGGAAGCTAAAGCCTGACGTGGTTTGGTCAGATGGCACCCCCTTGACTGCGCAGGATGTGGTCTTTACCTATGAGTTCATTTCTAATCCAGAGGTAGGCGCTGTGACCGCCGGCACCTATGAAATGATTGAAACGGTAGAAGCGCTAGATGAGCACACGGTCAAAGTCACTTTTAAAGCGCCAAACCCAGCCTGGTCTATTGTCTTTACCGGCACAGAGGGGATGATCTTGCCAGCCCACGCCTTTGCTGATGTGCCGCTGGCTCGCGACGCTGAAGCCAACCTGCAGCCAATTGGCACTGGCCCCTACCGCGTGGTTGAGTTTAGCCCTGGGGACGTGGTGGTCTATGAGCCAAATCCTAACTATCGCGAAGCCGATACGCTGGCCTTTGACCGGGTAGAACTTAAAGGCGGCGGCGACTCTGCCTCAGCAGCGCGGGCCGTTCTGCAGACTGGAGATGCTGACTTTGCTTATAACGTTCAGGTCGAAGCGCCGGTGCTGGCGCAGCTCGAATCGGGCGGGCAGGGGCAGGTGGTGGCTAGCTTTGGGGCGCTGGTCGAGCGAATCTTGATTAACTTTACCGACCCAGATCAGGCAACAGCCAGCGGCGAGCGATCGAGCGTGGAGTTCCCGCATCCCTTTTTGACCGACCCGCAGGTGCGGCAGGCCTTTGACCTGGCAATTGATCGCGATGCGATCGCACAGCAGCTCTATGGCCCAGCCGGCCAGGGCACCGCAAATTTTCTGGTGGCGCCTGAAGCGTTTCGTTCAGCCAACGTCGATTATGAATACAGCTTAGACAAAGCTGCTGCGCTGCTAGACGAGGCCGGCTGGCGCGATACAGACGGTGACGGTATTCGCGATCAGGCAGGCACCGATCTCTCGGTGTTGTTTATCACATCGGTCAATCCGCTGCGACAAAAGACCCAGGAGATTGTTAAGCAGTCGCTGCAGCAGCTAGGCGTTGCGGTCGAGCTCAAGAGTTTGGACCCGTCAATCTACTTTTCCGGCGACCCCAGCAGCACCGACACAGTTGAGCGCTTTTACGCTGACTTGCAGATGTTTACCACCGGCAACACCAACCCCGATCCAGGCTCTTACATGAAGACCTACACCTGCGATGAGATTCCGCAGGAAGAAAACAACTGGGCTAAGCAAAACTATTCACGCTACTGCAACCCAGCCTACGATCAGCTGTGGCAGCGGTCTACAACCGAGCTCGATCCGGCAGCGCGGCAGGCGCTCTTTATTGAGATGAACGATCTGCTGGTCGAAGAAGCGGCCGTGCTGCCAATTGTGCACCGAGCAGACGTCGACGCTGTGAGCAATCAGCTGGTGGGGGTAGAGCTTACCCCCTGGGACCTACATACGTGGAATATTGCCGAATGGCGGCGTCCCTAGCGGCGACGGCGACGCAGTAGAAAGGCACCGGTTGCTAAGGCAGCGAGTCCGGTCACGGGTTCTGGCACCTGCTCCGTCTCCTGGCTGCTCTGCTGAACAAGGTAGTCGAGGGCCTGCTCGGCTTCAGCCTCAGTCAGCGGTTGTTCAACAGCGATTTGATCGGCAGCTGCTGAGGTTTGACTGCTACTACCAGCGGCTGTACTGCTGACAGTTGAAGGCTCGTCGCTAACACCAGTCATGGTGGCCTTTATCCCCTGCGCCACTTCAGGCAGCTGAGACGGCATCGTAGCGGCATCGGTGTCGGCGTTTTCTTCTGTGCAGGCGGTGGTCAGGAGCAGGAGCGGCAGCAGAAACTTAAAGACAGTTTTGTATGGCATAGGTTTGTTGTGGGTGAAGCGAGATGCGCTTGAAGCGGGCGCTAATTCGATATTCGTCACAACCACGGGTAATTGCCTAGCTTTTTGACAAAACACATCTGAAATTAACAGTCGTGAGCGATAAAAGATCGGTGCGATCGCGCTAGCCCCGCGAACTTACGTAGCCTTTGACACATCAACACTCATTTTTTACAGAAGCTGCAGACGGTCATAAGCGACCGAAAAACCTGCAGCGCTAACTTTTGCCGACTGACCAGGTACGAGAAAACTGCGCGGTTCCTAGCGTTCGATGAGCAGCTGTACGGATAAATCTGCGTTTGAGAAAAATTTATGAAGCCCCGCAAACGCTCCGGTCGCTGCGAAAACGCTGGCTGCGGCTTATGCTGAAACGGTACGCAATGGTTGAGCCAAAAAATTGATGGTGACAGCAGCTTATGGGACGTGGAAATCGCCAATTACCTCAGATTTGATCGTGTCTAGCTCGATTCGTTTGGGCGGCATTCGCCTAGATGCTGGCGATATCTACTGGGGAGAACTGCGGCCGACTGAGGGCGGTCGCACCGTAGTTGTGCGTCAGGGGCTAACCGGGCAGCCAGTCGATTTGATACCGGCCCCGCTGAATGCGAGATCGCGCGTGCATGAGTACGGCGGCGGGGCCTACTGGATCGATCGCGGTGAGCTGTTTTTCGTAAACTTTATGGATCAGCGGCTCTACCGGCAGCGCAGCGGCGAGTCGGCCGAGCCGATTACGCCAGAAGTCGCCTGGCGCTATGCTGACGGCATCGTAGACCGAGCCCGCAACCGAATCATCTGCGTGCGCGAAGACCACACCCAGTCGGATCGCGAGGCGGTGAATACCATTGTTGCGATCGCGCTCAACAGCCAGGAGCAGACGGTGCTAGTCTCCGGCAGCGACTTCTATTCCACGCCGCGCCTGAGCGGCGACGGCACGCGGCTTGTCTGGCTCAGCTGGAATCATCCCAATATGCCCTGGGACGGCACCGAGCTGTGGGTAGCAGAAGTTGCCGAAGATGGCTCACTGGGCACAGCCCAGAAGGTGGCCGGCAGCGATCGCGAGTCGATCTTTCAGCCCGAATGGTCGCCTGAGGGCACGCTCTACTTCATCAGCGATGCCACTGGCTGGTGGAACCTCTATCGCTGGCGCGACGAGCAGGCCGAACCGCTCTACCCAATCGAGGCCGAATTTGGGCAGCCGCAGTGGATTTTTCGCATGTCCACCTACGGTGTTGAGTCAGAGCGCAGCCTGATTTGCACCTATCAGCAAGACGGCGTGCAGCATTTGGCGCGGTTTGACCTGGTAGAGCGCAGTCTGACGGAGATGTCTACCCCCTACGCCACCGTCAGCGGCCTGCAGGTGGGGCCTGGCTTTGCCGCTTTTATTGGCGGCTCTCCCACGCAGCCGAGCGCGCTCGTGCGGCTTGACTTAGCAACTGGCGAAATCATGGAGCTGCGCCGCGCTAGCACGCTGACAATCGATCCAGGCTACCTGTCAGAACCGGAAGTGATTACCTTTCCAACCGAGCAGGGGCTA
Source organism: Leptolyngbya sp. SIO4C1 (assembly GCA_010671975.1). Classification (GTDB taxonomy): domain Bacteria; phylum Cyanobacteriota; class Cyanobacteriia; order Phormidesmidales; family Phormidesmidaceae; genus SIO4C1. The sequence continues at coordinate 11,049 of JAAHIA010000078.1, forward strand.
GACGCTTACGGCATCTACTACCCGCCGAAGAACAAAGACTACACCGCGCCGCTGCTGGAGCTGCCGCCGCTGCTGGTCAAAACGCACGGTGGCCCGACCGCAGCGACTTCGGCCAACTTCAACCCCGGCATTCAATATTGGACCAGTCGCGGCATTGCTGTGCTAGATGTCAACTACGGTGGCAGTACCGGCTACGGCCGCGCCTATCGCGAGCGACTGCGGGGCAACTGGGGTGTTGTCGATATCAATGACGCGGTCAATGGCGCAAAATATCTGGTGGCGCAGGGCAAAGCCGATCCCGAACGGCTGGTGATCGACGGCGGCAGCGCCGGTGGCTACACAACGCTTAGCGCCCTCACCTTTCGCGATGTCTTCAAAGCCGGCGCGAGCTACTTCGGCGTTAGCGATATTGCAGCCCTGGCCCGCGATACTCACAAATTCGAGTCGCGCTACTTTGAAGGACTGGTTGGCCCCTACCCCGAGCGCCAAGATCTCTACGAAGCGCGATCGCCCATCAACCATGTCGATCAGCTATCTTGTCCGGTCATCTTTCTGCAGGGCGACGAAGACAAAATTGTGCCGCCCAGCCAGGCTGATCGCATGGTAGACGCGCTGCGCGAGAAAGGGATTCCGGTGGCCTACCTGCTGTTTGAAGGCGAGCAGCACGGCTTTCGCAAGGCAGAAAATATGAAGCGAGCGCTAGAGGCCGAGCTGTCTTTCTATGCGCAGGTGTTCGGCTTTGAGCTAGCCGACGCAATTGAGCCAGTCGAAATTCAATAGAGCGTCCTGCTCAGCGTCATAATAGAGTTAGCGCTTTACATTCCTTAACTATGGCCAGAGACCTGCGAGACTTCATTCAGCTGATCGAAGAGCGGGGGCAGCTGCGGCGTGTTTCAGCCCTGGTTGACCCTACTTTAGAAATTGCCGAAATCTCGAATCGCCTGCTGCAGACCGGTGGACCGGCGCTGCTGTTCGAAAATGTCAAGGGCTCACCCCACCCGGTGCTGGTGAACGGCCTCGGCACCGTCGAGCGCGTCTGCTGGGCGATGAATATGGAAAAGCCTGAAGAGCTAGAGACGCTGGGTCAAAAGCTCGGCATGCTGCAGCAGCCGAAGCCGCCAAAGAAGATTTCACAGGCGATTGAGTTTGGCAAAGTGCTATTTGACGTGGTCAAGGCCAAACCGATGCGCGACCTGCTGCCGCCCTGTCATCAGGTGGTGCACAAAGGCGATGCGGTAGATCTAAACCAGATTCCGATGATTCAGCCCTATTCCAAAGACGGGGGGCGGGTCGTCACCTTTGGTCTGGTGATTACCAAAGACTGCGAGACCGGCACGCCCAATGTCGGCGTCTATCGGCTGCAGCTGCAGAGCCAGAATACGATGACGGTGCAGTGGCTGTCGGTGCGCGGCGGGGCGCGTCACCTGCGTAAGGCGGCTGAAAATGGCAAGAAATTGGAAATTGCGATCGCAATCGGCGTCAATCCGCTGATCATCATGGCAGCCGCTACACCCATTCCCGTCGATCTATCCGAATGGCTATTTGCCGGGCTCTATGGCGGGCAGGGGGTACATCTCGCCAAGTGCAAAACGGTTGATTTAGAGGTCCCCGCGACTTCCGAGTTCGTCATCGAAGGCACCATCACGCCGGGCGAAGTCGGCACTGACGGTCCCTTTGGCGACCACATGGGCTACTACGGTGGCGTCAACGAGCAGGCTCCGCTGATTCGCGTGCAGTGCGTCACCCATCGCAAAGACCCGATCTATCTCACCACCTTTAGCGGTCGGCCGCCCAAAGAAGAAGCGATGATTGCGATCGCGCTGAATCGCATTTACACCCCGATTCTGCGGCAGCAGGTGCCCGAGATTGTCGACTTTTTCCTGCCGATGGAAGCCCTGAGCTACAAGGCTGCGGTGATTTCGATTGACAAAGCCTATCCCGGGCAGGCTCGCCGCGCGGCGATGGCCTTTTGGACGGCGCTGCCGCAGTTTACTTACACCAAGTTTGTCATCGTCGTCGATAAAGAAATCAACATTCGCGACCCGCGCCAGGTAATCTGGGCCGTCACCTCTAAAGTAGATCCGGCCCGCGACGTGTTCATCCTGCCCGACAACCCGTTTGACTCGCTCGACTTCGCTAACGAGCGGCTGGGGCTCGGCGGCAGAATGGGCATTGACGCCACTACTAAGGTCTATCCTGAAAGCGAGCACGAATGGGGCGAAGAACTTAAGTCTGATCCGGACGTCGCGGCGATGGTTGAGCGTCGCTGGGCCGAGTACGGGCTCGCCGATCTCGACATGGGCGAAGCCAATCCGAATCTATTTGGCTACGACATCCGCTAATGCCGCAGACCTATACACCGTCGCCGCGATCGCAGCGCATCTGGTTTTCCATGCTGGTTCAGCTACAGGGCTCCGTGATTCCGGCAGTGCTGCCGCGCGTGTTGGTCTGCGCCGCCTTTGGGCTACTAATCACGATTCTCTATGAGCGCGGCTGGCCGGTCTCGCTACCGACGCTAAGCGGCGTTATTCCTAGCATTGTGCTGGGGCTACTGCTAGTGTTTCGCACTAACACCGCCTATGAGCGCTTTTGGGAAGGCCGTAAGCTCTGGGGCATGATGGTCAACGTCTCACGCAACCTGGCTCGGCAGATTTGGGTCGCAGTTGAGATCAAAGACGGCTGCTGCGACGATGGCACCTCTCCCGCCGAAAATCGCGCTGCTAAAAGGCAGGCCCTCAAACTCGTTGCTGCCTTCTCAGTGGCCACTAAGCTCTGGCTGCGCCGCGACCCCGTCGACCCTGAGCTGCAGCCGCTGCTAACGGCCGAGCAATACGACCAGCTGCAAACGATGAATCATCCGCCGTTAGAGATTGCCTTTTGGCTGGGCGACTATCTACAGCAGCAGCAAACCAAAGGCTGCATCAACGCCTATCAGCTAATTAAGCTGCAAGAGCTGCTCGACCTGCTCGTCGATGTGCTGGGCGGTTGCGAGCGCATTTTGAAAACGCCAATTCCGCTCGCCTATTCGATTCACATTAAGCAGCTGCTGCTGGTCTACTGCTTCACGCTGCCCATCCAAGTCGTTGACCCACTCGGCGACTGGACTGTCCTGACGGTCGGCCTGATCTCCTTTGCAGTCTTCGGCATCGAAGAAATTGGGATTGAAATTGAAAATCCCTTTGGCCGCGACCCGAATGACCTGCCCTTAGACGATATCTGCAAGACCATGCAGCGCAACATTCACGACCTAATGACGCTAACGCCGAGCGTGGATAGAGACACACAGCAGGTTCGCTAGCTGCTCAGCGACGAATCCATTTGGTCAGAATGCGCATCGGCTTACCGCTGGCCGGATCAATCTGAGCTTTGCTCCAGGCTTGCGGTTCGGCAAAGCCAAGCCGGTAGAGAATGTTGATCACTAGATTAATGCCAGTATTGGAGCCGACAAGAATGATGCGTACTGGTTCGCGCGCTGAAGTAGATCCGCTAGATGAACCCGGCGGCGGGCTGTAGGTTTCAGTGTTAGGAATAAACCGCATGGCAAGATCGAAATTTTTGACATTAGAAGCTGTGCGAAAGGCTATAAACCCCCTTAGTGGTGCAGAAAACTAAGTTGGTCTCAGCCTGAGAAACGAGTGATCCTATCGAACTCAATGCGGCAGTCCAACTGTCGCTGCTTTTTCTTTGAGGCACAAGCAGGCGGCGGACTGTAGGTCGG
>JAAHIA010000780.1 GCA_010671975.1 Leptolyngbya sp. SIO4C1
CCGGAATGCTGCAGCGCAGCATTCCGGCCAATAGCATTACGCATATTGTGCTGTTCGGCGTTTGCAATGTCTCTCACGGGGCGGTGCGGCTGGCGCTACAGCGACGGATTCCGCTGCTGTATCTGTCGGATAAGGGACGCTACTTTGGGCGATTGCAAACCAGCGGACAGGCAAGGCTCGACTATCTGACCCAGCAGGTCGCAAAGTCGCAGGATGATGATTTTATTCGTCAGCAGGCAGTCAGCGTTGTGACGGGCAAGCTGCAAAATTCTCGACAGCTGCTGATGAAGCTCAACCGACGCCGCAAGCCCAAGTCAGACGTGGCGATTAAATCAATCAAGGAGTTGGCCAACGTGATCGAAAAGGTTCCAACAGTAGAGACGATAGAAGCGCTATTGGGCTACGAGGGACAGGGAGCCAACCTGTACTTTCAGGCGTATGGATCGCTGCTGAAGGGCGCTTTTGAATTTGATAAGCGCACCCGTCGTCCACCCACCGATCCGGTCAATAGTCTCCTGAGCTTGGGATACACGCTGCTATCGCAAAATATTCATGCGATGACTGAAACTGTTGGGCTACATACCCATTTTGGCAATTTGCACCTGCCCAGGCCAAACCGTCCCTCGCTGGTATGCGACCTGGTCGAAGAGTTTCGGTCGATGGTGGTTGATGCACTCGTGGCCTACTTGATCAACTCTGACATCTATAAGCCAGAAGACTTTACCCCACCCGATGCACGCGGCGGCGTGTATTTACATCCAGACGGGTTAAAGCGCTTTCTCAAGCACTGGGAAGAAAAGCTTCAGCAGCCTGTTACCCATCCCCATACGGGCTATCGAGTGAGCTACCGTCGATGCTTTGAGCTGCAAGTTTGGGAATATGTCGCCTGCCTTACCGGAGAGCGAGAGAGCTATCGACCGATGGTGTGGAAGGGATGAGAAGTGGGGGAGCAAGGGGGCAGAGGGGCAGAGGGGCAAGATAAAGCACCCCATCACCCTTGCTCCCTATCACCCCATCTCCCCATCTAGGCAAACAGCTGTCGCTAGAGGAGAAAACTCATGTTCTATCTCGTTTGCTATGACATTGTGCGAGATCGCCGCCGTAACAAGGTGTCTCATCTCTTGGAGGGCTACGGTATGCGGGTACAGAAGTCGGTGTTTGAGTGCGTGCTGACGCCAGAACAGCGAGCCATGCTGAACAAAAAACTGGCGCGGTATATAGACGATGCTGAAGATCAGGTGCGGTTTTATCCGATGTCGCCGCGCTATCGCAAGCAGGTGAGCGTGATGGGCTTTCAGCCAGAGCGAGAAGTGGATGATGTGGCTTTCATTGTTTGAAGAACAGATTTTTTAGGAGAACAAAGACTTTGCGGCA
>JAAHIA010000781.1 GCA_010671975.1 Leptolyngbya sp. SIO4C1
TGTACGGCTAAGCCCTGAGCGCAGTCGAAGGGCGCTTTTAGTCGATCAGCCTGATCCGACCGCTGCGAATTCGATCAAAGATCCGATTGATCTTTGCCCGCTCAGTGCTGCTCAGCTCAAACGACAGCAGCGAGGATGAAAGCTTAAGATGATCCTGACGGCTCAGCTGCTCTGCTTCGAGTGCAGTTTGCAGAAGACTGTCTAACTGGTCACCGTGGATAGAAGAAACCATTGCTTGAAGCCTGTTATAACCAAAGAGTTGCCCTATCCCTAAAGATCTCTCCATGCCTCGCTGCTGAAAGCCGTACTTTCACGGAATTGCAGCGCTAGCCTGATGAAGAGTGTGTGTTGAAATTTGCGAAAACATGAATATCTATCGACTTAGCGCGCTTTCTGACAACTACATCTTCTTACTGCATGACGAAGCAACGCAGACAGCGGCCGTGGTCGATCCGGCTGAGGCCCGACCCGTGCTGCAAAAGCTGACCGATCTAGGCGCCGTGCTCACCGCTATTTTTAACACCCACCATCATAGCGATCACGTCGGCGGTAACCGTCAGCTGCTGGCGCAGTTTCCAGATGCCACCGTGTACGGCAGCGCTGCAGACAGAGGCCGAATTCCGGGGCAGCAGGTGTCTCTAAATGAGGGTGATACGGTTGAGTTTGCTGGGCGCGAGGCGCAGGTCTTTTTTGTGCCAGGGCACACGCGCGGACATATCGCCTATTACTTTCCGCCGACTGAGGCTGCGCAGACGGGTGAGCTCTTTTGCGGCGATACGCTGTTTGCTGGCGGCTGCGGCCGGCTATTTGAAGGAACGCCGGCGCAGATGGTCGATTCACTCACGAAGCTGAGACAGCTGCCTGACCAAACTCGTATCTGGTGCGCCCACGAATATACGCTCAAAAATCTAAAGTTTGCCCTCAGCGTCGATGGCCAGAACGCGGCGCTGCAGCAGCGCTATCAGCAGGTTGCGATCGCTCGCCAGCAGCAGCAGCCAACGGTGCCGTCGCTCTTGGGAACCGAGAAGCAAACCAATCCGTTTCTACGCTGGGACGGTGCGGCGCTGCAGACCGCTGCTAATAGTTCAGACCCGGTGCAGACCTTCGCTCGCATTCGCGGCATGAAAGACCGCTTTTAAGGGTTGCACCTGGGCCCAATAATTCCGTAGTATATTAGACCGGGCGTTAGTGAAAGATTATGGCAAAACGGGTTCAGTTGGTTCTAGGAGAAGATGTCAGCAAGCTAGGCAAAGCTGGCGATTTGGTTGAGGTGGCACCGGGCTATGCGCGCAACTATTTAATTCCGCGCGGGCTAGGCTATCGGGCTACGCCGGGCGTGCTCAAGCAGGTTGAGCGGCGGCGTGAAGAAGAG
>JAAHIA010000782.1 GCA_010671975.1 Leptolyngbya sp. SIO4C1
TATCGTCTGCATCTACAACATCAGTGAATGAGCGCGTCCCCTCGAGCTTCAGATCGTCACCAAGGTATTCCCTGTAATCGAGCGCACCGTGTTCCTTCCAGATCTCCGCCGCCGCTTCAACAAGACGCCGATAGTCATCCAGGCGATTCCGGGGAACGACCAACACGAATCCGTCAACGTATTGGGCCATGTTTGCTCCAGTAGCCGTGATTCAGTTCGGTTTGGGGTGCGATGAATTCTTTAACGGAGACGACTGATAGCGGCCTGTCGATGTCGTGCCGTCCTGGGCTGGCATTCCGCAGCGGGGCAAGCCGATGGCCAAATTGCGGAAGCAACTTGAGTGACGGGTTGGACGGTCCGCTGCATCGCCATTGTCGGACGGCACTTCGGCTCCCTCCTGGGGGCGGGAGATGGGTGACTAACAGTCGTCGAGATAGATCACCTGGTCGGCATTGATTCGCTCACCGATCATGAGGTATCGGAAGACCGCTGATCCGTCGTTCTGGATGTAATGATGCAATTCCTGGCCCGAGGGAAAGCAGATGTAGGAGCCACGAACCAAGGTGTAACGCTCGCCGCCAAGATGGAGCGTAGCGCGGCCTTCTAAGACGTACAGGTGCTCCTCTTCTTCGGTGTGATAGTGTGCAGGTCGCGTGTCACAGCCCGGTGGCAGCTCTAAGAGCCCAACTCCAATTTTCGACGAACCGCCGACGTCACAAAGCGCGCGACCATGAATCTCGCGATCAGTGCCCGCATACCAGACTTGGGGTTGGACCTCGTCCTCGTGGATTGGACGCTTCGGAGGCATTTTACTTAGCGCTCCTCAGCTTGGAATCTCGTTTGTCGGTACGAAGCCATTACGAGATGCCCATCGCATGTGATCGATCGATCCTGTTCCGTCCAACGCCGGCGATCAGCGGCCGGGCAAGCCGGCAGCCAAATTGCGGAAGCAATTTGGGTGACGGGTTGGACGGTCCGCTGCATCACCATTGTTGGACGGCGCCTCGTCTGAAGTACGGTGCCCGCTTTCGGCCAGAAGCGGCCAGTGTCCCTGGAGCGCAGACCGCTCAATTATTCTTGACTAGCCGCGAACGCCGCGAAGACTTCCGCACCCGTCTGCTCGCGAGTTTCGTTGGCAAAGTGATAGTAGCCCGGCCGTTTATCTACAAAGATCTGATGATCAAACTCAAGTTCCGAGTCCAGGGCGAACAGCCCCGCTGGAAGGATGTAACGGCCAGACTGATTAACGCGGATATAGAGATGCGTTCCACAACGCGAGCAGAAGCCTCGAGTTGCCCACGCCGTTGTCGGATACGCGGCCACGCTGCTTTCGCCGCTGATTTGCACAACGTTTCCCCCGTCTAGTGCCA
>JAAHIA010000783.1 GCA_010671975.1 Leptolyngbya sp. SIO4C1
ATCCTCAAAAATACTCTCTAAATTGCATTAATCCAGCAAAAATCTTAAAGGAAATCCATGTTCGGAAGTAGCCTGTCGACAACGAATGGCTAACAACAAATAGCAGCTATAAAAAACAACCGTATTCATGCAACAGACTCTTAAATTAAATTAAGTAAGCTGCGAAGAATAAGAAATCCGAGGATATAGTATGGTGGCCACCTTAGCAATTCGCGGCTATCGCCTGTTCGATTCGATCAGCGCGACAAGATATTTGCTGTCAACTATTTTGCTGTCAACTGGTTGCTGCCAAATATTTGCTGTCAAAGTATTTGCTGTCAAAGTATTTGCTATCACAGACTATTCGCTGCCTGAGCATTTTATCAGACGTTCCTGAGCCATGACTCCAAAAACGCTGAAAGCTATTCAAAACTACTGGCATCATGCCCAGGATCTAGGTTCGCTACCAGTGGACTATGAGACTTGGCCGGCTGCCAGAAAACAGACCTTCCTGTGGGAAGAGCGTATCCTAAAATCCAAATATGACGCGCTTCCTCCCTTAGAGAAAATTGACGTCGTTGGCCTATTTTTAACAGCGCTGAAGAAAAAAATGGACCGTCAGGCCGACGAAGCCCCGGCCAATTGGGAAAAAGCCATTCACGCTCGCGGCAGCGTGGTCAAAGTGAGGTTCATTCCAGCGGCTGATACGCCCTTTACAGGCTTATTTCAAGGAGCAGACTATGGCTTATTGCGCCTGTCTGTAACCGGCGATCCGCGCGATCGCGGCTTTGCGCCAGGGCTAGCGCTGAAGTGGTTTGTCGATGGTCACGCTTCTGAGAATGTGTCTGCGCTAGTATCTTTAATCGGACAGGGTCAGAACTATAACTTCTTTGCACATGAGCTCTCTAACATTGTTCCTGTGGTTAATCAGGTTGGCCCGAAGCTGATCAATCTCATCTTTAGACGAGTCACTCAATTTCCTACCAAGCTTTACCTAGAAGGCTTAGGCAGCATCGATCAGAGCGGACAGCCAGTGGCTGATCCTGACTATCCAGTTCAGATTTTTCTAGTTCCGGCAAACTCCATACAATTTTCTGAGAGTCCGCACGAGTTTAGAAAAGACTTTGACACTATCCCAGCAGAAACGACGCTATTTGCAATGTACGGAGGAACTGCTGAATCAGCCGGCGATGCAGCACGCAGCAGTCAGTATCGTCAGCAGGCTCAGCTAATTGGCCACATTCAGACCACTTCTGAATTTGTCAATTCTTTCTACGGAGACAGTCAGCTCTTTTTTAGACATCAGCGTTTTCGAAATCGCTGAGGACGCTTCAGCTGGGCTGAAGTCGCTTACGTATGCCACTCAATTAGGAAGTTATCATGAA
>JAAHIA010000784.1 GCA_010671975.1 Leptolyngbya sp. SIO4C1
TGGCGTTGGGAAAAACATGGTTCGCTCCATCCGCTACTGGTGCAATGCCTTTAAGCTCTTAGCCGACGATCGGCCCACTGACTTTGGCGAAGCTTTACTGGAGAACCAAGGCTGGGACACGTACTTAGAGGATCCCGCTTCGCTGTGGCTGCTGCACTGGCAGATGCTTCAGGCCCCCTGCTACGCCTCTGCTTGGGAGTTTACATTTAACTATTTTCACCGCACTGCCTTTACATTCGATAATTTATTTTGCGATCTGTGCGACTATCGTGATCGCATCTCCCCCCGTACGGCTGATTCTTCTATCAAAAAAGATGTCAGCTGCTTACTAAGGATGTATGCTAAGCAACCCACTAAAGCCTCTGTTAGTGAAGACTCCCTAGACTGTCCATTTGCAGATTTAGGTTTAATTCATACTGCTGGCGATGTACGACACTATACCTTTCGCATTGGTCCAAAACGGAATTTACCCGCAGAGATTGTAGTCTATGCCTGTCTGTGCCATGCCGCCCGCGTTTCTCAGACGGCAAGAAGTATACCTTTTGCTAGCTTGCTCTACGATGTTGGAGGACCCGGACTAATTTTTAAGCTTACAGAAGGAGCCTTGAGCGATGCTATTGAAAAAGTAGCTCGGCGGTGTAAATCGATTGCGCTGTCTGATGCTGCCGGTAAGCTGCAATTAAGTTTTACCGAGGCACCATTATCCCTCGCTCAGGAGCTACTCAATAGCTATTACGAGCAAACGCGCTGAGGAATGGCACTGTGACAAAAACGGCACTCTCTAACTACTTCAGCCCACATCGCCGCTACTATCGCTCAGTTAACTTAGAGCGTGACATTGCCAAATCAGATGCGATTCAAGGCTACGTCTTAACGGAGCGCGCCTCCGAAGCACTCATCCGGATTGTATCTGCTTTCGGCAATCCCGACGCACATCGTGCATGGACGATGACGGGCGTTTACGGAACTGGAAAATCTGCTTTTGCCCATTACTTAACAGCGCTGTGTACCCCCGAAGAAAACTCCCTACGGCGGGCTGCTCTGAAAATTGCGAAGGGAACGTTTGGGCATGATAGTGGGGAATGGCAAGCGATTGCAGACAATTTACCCGATAGCGGACTCCTTCGTGCTGTCGCGACTGGCCAACGGGAGCCTCTGAGCTGGACGATTGCACGCGCTTTATCGCGAGGCGCTGACTTGCATTGGCAAAGAAAACGCAAACCAAAGCTATGCAAGCAGCTTACCGACTGGGAAATTGAATTGGCAAGGGGTACAGCCCAGATTACAAATCAGCAGGTGCTAACAGCCATTCCGCAGTTGATTGTGAGCAGCAAACTCAAGATTTTTCCCAAGTTCA
>JAAHIA010000785.1 GCA_010671975.1 Leptolyngbya sp. SIO4C1
TCTATGACATCGTCGCAGCAAGTTCAGCGCTCTTCTACATCCCAGATGAGTTCTAATAGCCAGCAGCCTGAGACCTCTACTGAGTGGGATAACCATGGTACCAGTCTGGCTGTTGAAGAGACTGATTCGGTTCAGTCCTCTGACTATCTTGAAGAACAGCCCGACCCCCCTAGCTATCGCAAGTCGCTTACAGACGATGCGGTGGGTGCCTTCTTCAAAGAGATGGCGCGCTACCCGCTACTCAAAGCCGATGAAGAAATCGAGCTAGCCCGTCAGGTACGCTTTATTAGCGAAGCGGAAGAACGCTCTGAGCAGCTGGCCGAGTCGCTGCAGCGCCCGCCCACACCGGCAGAGCTCGCGGCCGCTTTTGACCTCAGCGAGAAGCAGTTTAAGCAGCGTTTGCACCGGGCCCGCTCAGCCAAGCGTAAGATGATTCGCTCTAATTTGAGGCTGGTCGTTTCCATTGCCAAACGGTATCTAAACCGGGGCGTGCCGTTTCTTGATCTGATCCAAGAGGGGGCGCTTGGGCTTAACCGCGCGGCTGAAAAGTTTGACCCAGACAAAGGGTATAAGTTTTCGACCTATGCCTACTGGTGGATTCGCCAAGGGATCACCCGGACGATTGCGAACGATGCGCGCACGATCCGGCTGCCGATTCATGTGGTTGAAAAGCTAAACAAGCTCAAAAAGGCCCATCGCGAGCTTCGCAAGCAGCTTAACCGCAATCCGAGCGAAGCAGAGCTGGCAGAAGCGCTGGAGATCACGCCCGATCAGCTGCGCAGTCTGCAGCAGGTACGGCGCAAGTCGCTGTCGCTCAACCATCGGGTGGGCAAAGGTGAGGATACAGAGCTGCTAGAGCTGCTAGAAGACGGCACGGCGCTCTCGCCAGAGTCTAAAATCAGCGAATCGATGATGCGTCAAGAAATTGCTGATGTGCTGACCGAGGTGCTAACTGAGCGAGAAAAGGACATCATTTCGCTGCGCTACGGCCTCACCACTGGTGAACCGCATACGCTAGAAGAGGTTGGCGGCATGTTCAACCTGTCTCGCGAGCGCGTCCGTCAGATTCAGACAAAGGCGATGCGAAAGCTGCGTCGACCTCAGGTTGCCGCCCGACTGAAGAACTGGCTGAAGTAGGGGCGGCTAGAGCGCAGCGTGACGGTTGGTGCTGCGAAACGTAACGTTAACGCCTTGGCTGGTCTGCTCTAGCACCAGCAGAGGCGTAGGCTTGGCTTTTTGATCCCACTGCATCGTTGCCAGGCGGCCTAGCAGCGTAGGTTGCCTACACAGCCAACCTCGGTCATTGTTGACGAAATTATCAACTGCATTGAGAACTACCTCAGCC
>JAAHIA010000786.1 GCA_010671975.1 Leptolyngbya sp. SIO4C1
GCAGCCAGCCACCGTGCCGCGCCGCACCGGGAAGACCGCCCGTACTTCAACCTCACCCACTCAACGACAGGCCAAACTTTTACAGCTAAAGCAGCAGGGACTGCCGGACGCTGAGATCGCACAGGCACTCGGGCTAACGCCAACGCAGCTGCGCAAGCAGTGGTCCAAACTGCTTGAACAGGCCTGGGAGATGCGAAATCTCTGACTTTATCCGGACTGAGGAAACTGGTGCATGAATAGTGATTCAGATAATATTCGGAGCTTACTCTGGCTCTTACAATCTGCTAGCCCGACGACCTCTTCACCATCAGGGAATCGGTTTAAAGCGAGAGCCTCTATACCAAAAGTAAGTGCATCTGAAGTCGGGTCTGAAGCTGTGTCATCGGAGTACTGGGATCCTTTATATTCAGAGGATTTTATACCTCAGTTCTCAGATACTTCGCGAAGCCAACACCTATTCGAGACGGCTCAGTCGTTTAACTTCGGAGAGATATCCCCTGTGCAAGATCGTTTCCAATCGTTACTAAAACATCGGCTCCAGCTGGAGTACGAAAGTCGGCCACCTTTGTTCCCTTGGGAGTCTGAGGTGCACGAGTATCCTGTAGAACTGCCTGCTTTTACCAGCGCTCAGGCGGTGGGCCAAGTCTGGCTCGATCACCTGAAGCAGTTTAAGGCCGTGAGCGCGCTACCCGAGGCAATGCTGGCTCAGCTGCTAGAGCGCTGTGAGATTATGGCTCAAACCTCGCTCAAGCAGGGGGTCAAGCTGGTTCGCGCAGTGGAAGCTTTTTTCCCGGACCAAGCTGAGCTGTTAGAGCCGGTGGCTGCGCACGTAATTCCGCTAGCCTATCGCTCTAGCGCCGGGCTGCAAGAGGCTAGAAAGCAGGAAATTGAGCAAATTATTGATGACCTAGCCGATGACTACGAAGCGGCTTCCCCGGAGCAGCAGGTCGCGGTCTCTATGCTAGCGGTGCAAGAGCTGCTGTCGGCGTTAACGCTGAGCGTTTCAGAGCAAGAACCGCACCTGGTGCGCGAGTGGATTACGGCTCACGGCTTGCTGAAGCTGGAGGCGCTCTATCAAACTAATCGACTGCTGATTGAAGCAGCGCTGCCCAGCGGTGGTCGGCTACAGCTGCTTGGCGGAGAGAGCGAAGCACAGGCTACGCGTCCGGACGCTGGACAGCTAAGTCTTGTGCAGTCAGCCCCTAAAGCTGGGCAAACTTATACGCTAGAGGTGTTCCTATCTCAGTCGGGTCAGCGCCCGCTGCGGTTTGCTCTCAGCGTTGTGAAAGACTCGAGACGCACTAGAACAGCTTCGTTCCTATCCTAGCGAGTCTTTCAA
>JAAHIA010000787.1 GCA_010671975.1 Leptolyngbya sp. SIO4C1
TGTATTGGTCGCTCAGTGGCGGTACTCTATGCCAAAGAAGGCGCCGATGTCTGCATTGTTTACCTGGATGAGCACGAAGATGCTAAAAAGACGCAGCAGGCAGTAGAAGCCTACGGTCGTCAGTGCATGACGATTGCGGGCGATATCAGCAGCGAACCCTTCTGCTATGACTGTGTGAAACAGGTGGTCGATCGCTTCGGGCGGATAGATATTCTGGTCAACAACGCGGCTGAACAGTACCTAGAAGAAGACTGGGACGGCATTGACGCAGCTCGCCTCGGCAGCATCTTTAGCACCAACGTGTTTGCGATGTTCTACTTCACTAAAGCCGCCGTGCCGCATATGCCAGAAGGTGGCAGCATCATTAACACCACCTCAATCAATGCCTACAAAGGCAACGCGGCACTGCTCAGCTATTCCAGCACGAAAGGCGCTATTTTGGCGCTGACGCGATCGCTAGCCAAGCCGATGCTAGAGAAGGGCATTCGAGTTAACGGAGTCGCGCCAGGACCGATTTGGACACCGTTCATTCCCGATGCTTTCCCAGCCGACCAGGTTGAGGGCTTTGGTCAGCAGGTGCCCATGAACCGCCCCGGACAGCCGTTTGAGGTAGCGACCTGCTTTGTTTTCTTAGCCTCGCGCGATGCGTCCTACATGACCGGCCAGGTTCTGCACCCGAACGGCGGCGTTGTGGTTGGTGCCTAAGTTGATGGGTGCGCTAGCGCCAGTGTAGGCAGTCTGCGCTGGCGCGGTAAGCTGCCCAAAGCTGACTCAGCCTAGGCCCAGACATCTCGCCATTTGACGGTGCCCGTATCCACCACTAGCCAGTGGCGTGCGACTAGGTTCTCGCGAATAGGCGACTGTCCCTCGCGCAGCATGACATATTTGTACGAGATAATCTTGCCAATGCTCTCCTCAAACGGAATCTCGGCAAACCAGGTATTGGCATTGATATATTCGAGCGGATAGGCTTTGGCAATATCCCAGCCGCCAAGCTCAGGACAGTTACCAATGAGGGCAATGCGCTCGCCCGGCTGCGTGTTGACACCGTTCAGCTGGGCTCTGACGATGACTTTACCAGCCGCCCGACTGCCGACGTGGCTAAGCACAACGGCTTCGTGCGTATCGAGCTTTAGATCTTGCAGGTAGCCGGCCTGTACCTTGAGCTTACGGCGCGTCAGAATGCAGGTATGCTCGCCGTCAGGTAGATCGGTGGCGAGCGATTCAAGCGTGACTGCGTCGCCGCGATTCACTACCACAAAGCAGGTACATTCGCCATACAGCCGCACGTAGGCATAGACATCGGGGGTAATGTAGCGCTGCCACTGACTGCCCACA
>JAAHIA010000788.1 GCA_010671975.1 Leptolyngbya sp. SIO4C1
TCACAGAAGCTGGAAACTAGGTCCTTTCCCGTAAAACTCTTGAAGGTACGCTGGGCGGTCGCGACAATGCCTGCAATCTGCTTCTCTGCGCCTTGAGAAGCCAGGAGTTGGCTGAAGGTGTCAAGCGTCCATTCAGGCAACCAGTCCGTTTGGCCAGCCGCTCGAACCCGCTCTGGTAGGTCTGTAAGATTCAAAAGCTTGCTGGACATCAGCAAGTCAGGATAGGGGGTTAGCTTGGTCAAGAGCATTACCGCCTCGACCAGATTTGTGCCGGCGCTGCTGAAGAAGTCATTTTCTCGGTAGCCGCTATCGCGCTGAGTATTTCGTTGGAGTACATAAGCCAGCTGTGCGGCCATCAGCACATCGGTCTCGCTGGTGATGAAATCTAGGGGATTACAGATGCCAGTGTAGGGTTGGCCTGGCGCAAAGATATCCACCTGATAACCCTGACTAGCGGCCCAGGCGACATGGGTCGCTAGCTGTGCGCCTTTGAAATCGTAGAGAATAATGGGAAACCCTTGGGCAATGGCGGAGCGTACTGCTGGGTCAATGATGCTGAAAGTTTTACCAGAGTCCGGGGCACCAGCTACTACAATACTTTGTTGCGCGTTGGGTATGACCAGATTGCCTGCTTTGAGGGCGACCTTTGCCAGCTGCCGTTGTTTCGTCTGGCGGTTGGCGGTGGTGATCGCGCTGCGACGCTCTCGCCACCCAGCGAAGCGTCCTGTAGACAATTTGCCTTTTCGCTTAGTGCCAAAGCAGGCTATGCCTATCCAGAGGATGAGCACACCGATTAGCAAGATTCCCATGCCCGAATCTGCTATCGTTTGAATGCCCTGGCTGATGACATTCGATTGTGGGGAAGCGGATGGATAAGGATAGCGATCGCGACTATTCATAAACCTGCGGCAGATGCTGCGTGTTGACGACTTCGTAACGTTGGCCAGTGAATGACAGGGTGAGCTGTTGCAGGTGGCGACCGTCCAGCTGATGTACCATCAGCGTTGGAAAGCCTTCTTCGAGAGTGGTGATTACTTCGAAAAGTTCGACCTCTGGCGGCAGGCGTGGGTCAAGGTAGGCTAAAAAGACTTGCTGATAGCGATCTGAGCTGGGGATGTAGGCGAAGAAGACACAGCCAGCTGTTCCACAGAGGGGATTTGGGGCGTCACCAGCAAGTCGTGAGTCGATCAGGTAGAGAGGGGCAGCTTGGCCCGATGCTTGGATCTTCCAGACCGACATCTGGCCGGGATTGACAGATACCGTAGGAGCCAGATTGAGTTATTGTCAAATGTGGTGTATCTAGCATCATCAGGCGACCTTCTGCAACGGGTCTAAAA
>JAAHIA010000789.1 GCA_010671975.1 Leptolyngbya sp. SIO4C1
AAGCTTTGTAAAAAAGATAGAAAATGCTCCAAAATATGTACGGTGTAAACAAACGCTTGAGTCTATCTTGTAAAGGATAAGGTTTCAGATTAGACTTTAGTTTATCTACTGAAAGATAGAAAGAAGTTGCTATAAAAAAGGGAACAGCAAAAGCTACAAAATCAATTATTTCTAACCAAAAGCTAGTGGTTGATTTCATCCCTTCATCAGAGTGCATCAATACAACGCAAAAAATTGATAAACCCCTGAACAAATCTACACCTATCAATCTTTTATGTTTTCTTTTAATAGAACTTGCTTGTTTCATAAGCTATAAGAAAATGCATTAAGCAGATAAATGCTAAGCTATGACAGCCAGTTAGAGAGGTCTCGATTAATTAGATCTTGAAGCTTCAAGATATCATCTCGATATATATTAACTAAATGGTTTCGAATATCTTTAGACATTAAAGGCTTTTCTAGAGCCGATTTCCTAAGTTTATATCGCATTTTCTGCGGCAATAGGGGTCTTAAAACTTTTTTGGCTAAATTCGGTTTGTCAATTAAGTTGAAAATTGTTCTATTTTTAGGAATACCGGATATATTGTAGCGAACTGATAAATCAGGTGTAAAAGTGTCATCAACACCAAGAAAATAAAATATTTCTTTCAGCAGCCCAGCAGCATCTTTCTGTAAATCTTCGTAGAGCCAAACCTTAATCTGTCTAGCATCAAAAATACTAAGGTAAGTGCTTAGCTGTTCGAAGTAAAATCCATTACGCTTGTAATGCCATGGAAACATCCAATTATCTTGAATTCGCTGATCTTCGACTTGCAAGGCTTCGGAAAAATCTATTGTTGATTCATGGCCATCGCGAATCTGATGCATGAAATGCGCATAGGCTCTTTCTGCGGGATCTCTTAAAATAACCAATATTTTCACCTGTGATAGATGCTGAGAAATCCGCTCGGCTGTCTCAGGAATATGTAGATAAGAAACAGAGGCCTCGCCAATTGCAGTTTCGCCATTAACTTTGTCGAACAGATGCTCATAGTCAGCTAATCTGGTCACGGCGTAGGAAAATGTATCGCTGTCACCAGGGCCTTGAAAATTTGGTGTCTGGCCCTCAAAAGAGAAAAAATAGGGCTCTTTGACTGGACTAATGTAGATTTGTGGATGTTGTTTCATATACTGAGCAATCGAGGTAGTTCCTGCCTTCGCTGCTCCAATGATTAAGAAGTTGGGAAGCACCATAAATGTACGGTATAAAAGACGGCTTTAGTAATTGGTTTAGTTGCTTCACAGAATTACCAGTATCTAGAGATACAGTGACGCCTTAGCCTTTTCGGTAAAAA
>JAAHIA010000079.1 GCA_010671975.1 Leptolyngbya sp. SIO4C1
TCGCAGGAATGTCTCCGGTGGTGTTCACCGTTAGGGTTACCTCTGTCCCTTCGGACTCGATCAGCTGGGTCTGATCAACCGAGATACCCACCTCAGGAACCGGACCCCCGCTGGACTGAACCTGGGCCAAGTCATCGTAGAAGGTGACGGCAGAGGAGGACGCGGTGTCACTGGCAGCATAGTCGGGACTATTAGCCAGGGAGAAGGTTACCGTATCGGGTGTAGCAGGGTCATCCTCGCGATCGCTATTGGCGTTGTAGGGGAAGCGAGCATTGTTGGCGGTGAGCAGTGCTCTAAAGCCAATCAAGCCACCCTCCGTGTCGTAAAGCCCCCCGATGAGTTCACCACCGACGGCTACGCGAGGATTAGATGACAAGCCTTCAAAGTAGGTGCTGAAATCGGTATCGCTCTTGACGAGTACTTCCAGACCGCCCTCGGGAATATCACCCTCAACCGTGAAAGTGAAGTCCAAAATGCCAGTAGCATCGGGCTCTGACTCAATCAGCTGGCTGGAGATAACCACATCACCGCTGCCAAAGGTACCGGCGGTCGTGGTGAAGCTCACCACGGGCGCACCTTCTGCTGGGGTACCGTCGAACTCTTCGTATACCTCACCGTTGAAGCCTTCAGGATTGAGGGCAACATTTAGCGTGTATTCACCACCCGCTAGGACGCCGAAGCGAGGGCTGAAGACGGCACCAGAACCGCTGCCCACGACGTTGGGGTCGTAGCTGTCGTTGCGATATTGGGAGGCACCGATATAGTAAGTGCCGGTTTCAGGGGCAGTGAACTCGATGTAGCCGTCGCGGCCAGCGACAAAGGCTTCATCCGGAGCGCCATCCTGACGAGAGTAGGCAAAGATCGGCTCGCCGTCTTCGTCAGTGCCCAACACAACTCGCTCACCATTGGCATCAAAGATAGTGATGTCAGGAGCCGGACCCGAGGGGAAGCCATCAAAGTCCACCAAGACAGAATCGGCGTCGACAGTAATGCGATCGCCCGCATTCAGCTCTACCTTAAACAGATCTACATCTTCGGTAGCATCAGCGGTATTGCTGCGGTCCTCAAAACGCTGCTCAAAGGCAGCCTGCACCAGGATATTGGGATTCTCGGTGGAGAGATCCAACATCTGAGCATTGGCAATGGTGTCGTTATTAGTGCTAACGGTGTCGTTATCGTTAACAACAGCACCTTTCAAAGTGGCAGTAAACCGGTAGGGACCGGGCTCAAAGCGATCTTCAAAGATCCAACCGCTGCCGCTGGCCTGCTCATTGGGATCGTAGAAGTTATTGCCCAGGTTGCTGATGCCTACATAGTAGGTGCCGGTCTCAGGGGCTTCAAACTCTAGATAGGCGTCACCACCGGCTTGGAAGACTTCGTCTGGGGCACCGCCGTTCTCGTTGATGGCGACCTCATTCCCGTTAGCGTCAAAGACCCGCAGGATGTTGTCTAGCAGGGAACCTTCAACACCCGCACTGCCAATACCGCTGGCATCCACATCAAGGATGATGGTTTGACCGGCTTCCAGATCAAAGGCGTACATGTCAACATCTTCAGTGGCATCGACAAAGTTACGAGTCTGGCGATTGTTGTCAATCTCACCCTCAATCTCGAAGAGGGGGTTGGTCGCACTGAGGCCAGTCATCATGGCATCAGCGATGGTGTCATTAAACTCACTCTCGGTGAGACCGCTATTGTCATTGCCACCATCATCGCCATTGCCGTCGCCAGGAATCACCACAGAATCAGGATTGTCAGCGATGGTCACCGTCACCGCGCTGGCGCTGGGGTTAATGGCGTAGCCTGCACCCGGTTGAACCGCGAAGGTAAACGCTTCGACGCCTTCGAGGGCATCTTCAGCCGGAATCTCTGGATTCGTGGTTTCATCAAAGGCGGCCAGCGTAATACTTGCCGTCTGCTCCGTAATCCGGAAGAAGAAACCACTGGCGCGGAAGTTAGGCGAGGGAAAGTCACCACCGACCACTTCGGCATTAAAGACGTCAAACTCACCCAGGGCTGCCCGTATCCCGCTGTCAACATTGACCAACACACCTTCTGCAGGCGGTGGCGAATCAAGGGTAAAGGTAAGGGTGGTGAGGTTGCCTTCGGACTCAACCAGAGTGGTTTCGCTAACCTCAATCCCAACGGTGGGCACTGCCGGTGCTGCGGGGACATCAGCTAGCGTGTCATAGACAGAAGCCGTGAAGGTGCTATCACCCCCGACCTGATAGCCAGCCGCTGGCTCTAGGGTAAAGGTAATATCCTGTACACCATCGGTGGGTGCCTCATCGGCATTGTCAATATTGAGATTGAACACAGCCGCATTGCCGGTCAAATTCACTTTCACCCCTACCGGGACGCCAGCATCGTCGAAGACTGCGCCCAGCACTTCAGCACCGATAGGGGTAAAGGGAGCCCGAGTGCTAAAGACGGTCGAGAGATCGATATTGCTGGTCAAATAGACCTCGATACCGTCTTCAGGAATCTCACCATCAGTATCTAAGGCCAAGGTGAGAATGGAAGCGCCATCTTCGACAAACTGCACCAGGCTAGCGGCTGCCAGGCTGTCATCGTCGTTGTAGGTTGCCGGAGAGGCAAACAGAGAAACCGTCGGACCTTCGCCTGTACTAGTCGGAATCTCGGTTGCAGCAGCACCGATCTCTTCATTGAGAGACAGATTTAGGGTGTAGGCACCATCACTACGACCGGCACCGCTGCCCGCTACGTTGGGATCGTAGAAATCGTTATCAAACGTGCCGTCATCATTGGTCCAGAAGTCAAAGAGACCGTTACCAAAGCTGCTGACGCCGATGTAGTAGGTGCCATCCGCATCGGGGGTGAACTCTAAATAAGAATCTTGACGACCGGGGGCAAATAGCTCATCGGGAGCGAAGTCATCGTCGCTTTGGGCCAAAAGATTGCCATCCGCGTCAAAGATTTGCACCACCGTATCGGGAGATTCATCGCTCGCGCGGTTGATGCGGGCATCAATGTCTAAACGCAGCACATCGCCAGCGGACAGATCCACCGAGTACATGTCAACATCTTCGGTGTTGTCAGTCAGAGGATTATCCGAGTTGAAGAAATTACCGTTAATGCTGGCTTCGATGGAAACACTGCTGTTGTCAGCACCTAAACCAGTCGCCGTTGCTGTGGCAATCGTGTCACCAATAGAGTCAAAGCGACCGTCGGTGATAGGCTCGGGGGGAACATCAGCGGCGGTATCAACGATGGTGAAGGTGGCCGTGTTGGCTTCCGGATCGATCTGGTAGTCATCGTTGCTGCCGGGTGCTGCCAGGGTTAGGGAGACCGTTTCTACCCCTTCAGCGTTGCCGTCATTAGCGACCGGCAGACTAAGGGTGGCGGTCTGCTCGGTGATAGTGAAGGTGAGCTGTTCAGGGAAGCTTTCTGCGATCAAAATATCCCCAGTGGTCCCTGTGGTTTGAATACTGCCGCTAAAATCAGTTAAGCCCTGGGATGCATCCGCAATCACCGTGACGGTAATGCCCCCTTCCGGTGGTGGCGCACTGAGTTCAAAGGTATGTACGGCAACAGTTCCGTCTTCCTCAACCAAGACCTCTGGAGACCCTGTCAGGCTGACCTGAATCTCAGAGTCAGCGCTATCCTGTACCAGTACCGAAACTTCACCCGCGCCATCAGCGATGGTGTAGCCCGACAGCGGCTGTAAGGCAATACTAATCTGCTCTAGCCCTTCTACGGCTTCGTCAGCCCGAGCCTGGAAGGTGACACTGGCATTTGCCTCGCGAATCTTGAAGAAGAAGCCGCCTGCGTTACCGTCTGGAGCGGGGAAGGACCCGCCAGTGGTCGTGGCATTGAGCAGGTCGAAGTCAACGATGCCCGCAAACTGATTGTTGGAAACAAAGACGATAACGCCCTCGGGGGGAATTTCACCCTCGACCGTGAAATTGAGCGTGCCGGGAGCGCCGCCCTCGGTCAGAACACCCGTGTCGCTGCTGAAGCTGATACCGACCTCCACAGGCTCAGGCGGCAGCGGCAGTTGCGAACTGTCCTGGAAGAGAGACACCGTAGCGGCAGGACCTACCGGCGTATAGCCTTCGCCTTCAGCCAAGGAAAACTCAATATCTACCGGCTGGTCACCGCCTGTAGGATTAGCAAACCCAGTGTTGAAGGTTACGACCGTGTTGCGATTATCTAGCCGCACCTGCAGACCCGTGGGGTTGCCATCGGCGTCGTAGATGGCCCCCAACACCTGACCACCAAAGGCCGTTGGGACAAAGTTAGCCCCCTGAATAAATTCGCTAATATCGGCCAAGTCGCTCTGTACGTTGACCACCAGCCCCTCGTCGGGGACGGGACCGTCAGCGCTGAGTAGAAGGCTAAGGATGGGCGTACCCGAACCGTCTAGAACCAGGTTGGGCGTAATCAGCGAGTCGAGGCCGTTTTCATCGGCAGTGAAGGTGCCTGCGAGTATGTCTAGCGAGACCGACAGGTCGCCGCCGCCCGTGTCTGCCGCATCGACAATATCAATGGTGACGCTGCCCGCGTCGGCGTCTACCGCGTAGGCTTCGCCGTCAACCACTTCAAAGGTGAAGACCTCTGCGGTCTCATCCTCGTCTGCGCCCTCGTCAAAGGCAGCCAGGGTAATCGTCGCAGTCGGCTCCGTCACGGTGACAAAGAAACCGCTGTCGCCCTCGGCCGGGGTGGGGAAGCCGGCGATGCCGCTGGTGGTGATGTTAGCGATATCGAACTCAGTCAGGCTTCTTGCGCCCGCTTGAGCGCTGGCGCTGTCGTTGATCAGCACCTGGAGGCCGCCCTCGGGAATGTCGCCATCCACCGAAATGGTTAGGACGATTGGGTCGCCGCCCTCGACCAGGGTGGTGTCGCTGACGCTGAGGCCGACGGTGGGGCCGACCTCCTGCACGTCGTCAGCGATGGTGAGCGTGACGGTCTCGGCGTTGGGGTCGACTTCGTACAGCTCGCCGTTAGCCAGGGTGAACGGAATCTCAATCGGCTCCTCAGCGATGATGTCGTTAAAGACATCCAGGGTGATCGAGGCATTGGGTTCGGTAATCGTGGCGATAAAGCTGAGGCCGCGGGTATCGCCAGGGCGCAGGTTGCTGACGCCAGACAGCTGCAGCGCACTGAGGTCGGACAGCTCGAACTGCCCCAGCGCCCCCGCCACGGTGCTCTGCACTAAAACGTCTACACCGCCGGCAGGGATGTCGCCATCGACGGTGAAGCTAACGGTGAGGGGGTCGCCCTCAGCCAGGCTGGTCTCGGAGACTGATAGACCAATGGTCGGACCCACGCCGGGGCCGCCGTTGTCGTCGGTAATCGTGAACAACGTACCGCTCTGGTCAGGATTGACAGTGTAGCCCTCGCCCTCAGCCAGCTGGAAGTCGAAGGTCGTGGTTTCTTCGATCAGGTCGTTGGCGATCGGCAGCTGTAGCGAGGCCTCGTTTTCTAGCAGGCGAACACCAATGATGTTGTTCTCCCGGTCAAAGGGCGGCGCTAGGGTCAGACCGTTGAAGGCCCCTCGGTCATCTTCACCGTCCGACTGGTCAGTGATGCCAAAGAGGTTCTCTAGCAGAACCACCAGGCCCCCTTCGGGAATCTCGCCCTCGACGCTAAACGCCAGCGTGATCAGCCGGTCCTCGGCGCTGCCCTCCTCAGAAATAGTGGCGGGGATAGCCTCAAGGCTAACCACAGGCAGCGTGGACGTATCCACCGGGTCAACGATATTGAGCGTGATGCTGCCTGCAGCGGCGTCTACTTGGTAAGCTTCGCCGTCAATCACCTCGAAAGTAAAGGTCTCAGCCGCTTCATCCTCGTCTGCGCCCTCGTCGAAGGCGGCCAGGGTAATGGTCGCAGTCGGCTCTGTCACGGTGACGAAGAAACCGCTGTCGCCCTCGGCCGGGGTAGGGAAGCCGGCAATGCCGCTGGTGGTGACGTTGGCAATATCAAACTCGGTCAGACTGCGGGACTGGCTACCGGCACTGGTGACGTCGTTGATCAAAATCGGCAGGCCACCCTCCGGGATGTCGCCGTCTACTGAAATAGTTAGCGTGACTGGGTCGCCCCCTTCAATCAGGGTGGTTGTATCAACGCTGATGCCGACGGTGGGGCCAGCGGGCTGCACCTCGTCGGAGAGGGTCAGGGTGGTGCTGGCGGCGTCGGGGTCAACTTCATACTCTTCGCCGTTGGCAAGGGTGAAGGTGATATCCAACGGGTCTTCGGCCAGGATGTCGTCGAAGACACTCAGCGTAATCGTGGCTGTCGATTCTGTAAGGGTGACAAAGAAGCTGCCGCCGCCGCCATCGCCGACGGTAGGTAGACCTGCGATGCCGGTAGTGGTGATGTTGCCCAGGTCAGCCAGGTCAAACTGCCCTAGAGCACCAAACACATCGCTTTGCACCAGAACCTGGACGCCCTCTGCTGGAATATCGCCCTCAACGTTGAACGTCACGGTGAAGGTATCACCTTCCGCTAGGTCGGTCTCAGACACCGATACACCGACGGTGGGACCGACGCCGGGGCCGCCGTTATCGTCGGTGATCGTGAAGACGCTGCCGTTCAGGGCTGGGTCTACTGTGTAACCGTCGCCTTCTACAAGCTGGAAGTCAAACGTCTGCGTGCCTTCTTCAAGAATGTCGTCAACGAAGTACAGTTTGAAGGACGCTTCGGGGGCAGACAGTAAAATGTTGATTCTGCCAGTGTCATCGAAATCTACGATGTCTGCATTCACGAATTCTGCTGGGGGGTCGGCGGCGAACTGTTCGGTAAAGGCAAACGCAGCACCACCGCCCGACGTATCCAGGTTGACGACGATTCCGTCTTCGGGGAAATCACCGGTCACCGTCCATTTCCACTCGACCAGGTTGTCCGCGGACTCTTCAGAGAACGTGTCTGGCACCACCTCAAAGCTGACCACAGGGGCCGTGGGGGTGGTGGGCGGATCGGTGGGCGGATCGGTGGGGGGCTCTACGGTTGCCTCGCCTACATTAAAGGCCAGGGTATAGTCACTGTCTGCACCCAGCTGCTGCAGGGCAAAGGTGTAGGTCCCGGCGGGTAATGGGCCTTCGAACCCCTGCCCACCAAAGTCTGCGCCATTAGAGCCGTTGCCAATATTGTCTAAGATGTCGGTACCCGCAGCACCGGCACCAAACAGGGTATACCCCAAAAATTCGCTGGTATCGGCGCTATTGTCTAGGGGCTCAGTAAAGGTGGAACCTTCCTGCACGCCAACGAAGGCGACGTCATTAGGCGTGTAGGACTCTAGAACCAGGGAATCTAACTGGAAACCATCCGGAACTGTAACGGTCACATATTCTTGGTCTCCCCCGCCTGTGGTTGCGGAGAGTCGAGTAGTCCCCTCTGACAGCGGTAGCTCCAGGGGACTATTGGGATTGTTGGAGATATCTCCGCTGACTGCTTCGTCGTAGCCATTGGTCGGTGCAGGCGGCTCGGGCGTACCACCGGGCAGCTGGCTCTCGGTATCGGCAAACAGTACGACGCTGCTAGCGGCATCGGGGGCAATAGTATAGTCGCCCACGCCCGTGATGCTGGACTGGTCCTCAGCGGCAATCTGGTCAGCAGTAACCAGCGAAAGCGTTGCCTCGACCAGACCGTCAAAGGTTTCAGGCAAGAAGGTATCGGGTTCAGCGTTGTCGAAGATATTCAGGGTAACCGTCGCAAAAGTGGAGCCTTCGGTAATTTCGACCGCGAGTCCAGAGTTATCGAGGTTAGTTTGGGTCGCAAAGATATTGAGGTTCTCGAACTGGGGATTGGCGATCGCACCCGGCAGATCTAACCGATTCAAGATTTGCTCGATGTCGCTATCGATGTAGACTTTCAAGCCACCCGAGGGAGCCGGTCCGTCTAGGTCAAGACGGAGGGTTAGCGATGTGCCCTGGTCCTCAACCAGGGCGTTGAGGTCGCCGTCAAAGTTTGTGGAGGCCGATAAACTAACTTGGACCACAGTGAACAATTCTCCAGAATGATGTACTAAACTGATCGGACGGTTGGATACCTGATTCCAAAAACGCCATGAAAAACCGCGCTGCTCAGTTAGAGAAGCGATGCAACCTAGCTAGAACAAACTGACTACTGGCGCTTAGTGATAGCTTTGGTAATAACTTTTATCGGCTAACGGTTCTCCTAGATACAGTTGCTGTTGATAAAGTGCTTTAGCTTACTCTTTAGATGCAGGCACTGCTAGCGACCCGATCTTATGAAGCAGACAGGCCATGAGTAGACACAGTATCAGACAGGCTGTGAGCAGATAGGTGCTTATCCCCCGCGATCGCAAGACAGGCTAAACCTTTGTAAAAGAAGACAAAGGCGTCATCTTCAAAAACTCTCGAAACTTTGCACCGCTACGGTCACTGCCTGCTGAGTTAGAACGACTCTCTTAGCTTTTTGAATAGCCAAAAAGAGCGCACTTGGACAAACTTTAGGATTATTGAGATTTTGTGTCAATAAGCGATCTCGTTTAATAGTATCACTATTGTTTGCGAGTTTAGCGCCGATTTATAAAGTTATTGTAAAGAGCAGCCTGGCTCACTTCGTCATCTGACACAGAGCTGAGTCAATAACTGACGAAATCCTTAGTTGATAGCGATTTTTGTGGTGAGTGACGGTTGGTGCGCCGGCTAAAAACTGATGATCGCAGGGCTAATAAATTGCATATTTGTCAGCAGTTTATTGATAATTAATATTAACTATTAAAAGCGAGTGAAAATCTGCTCTGCAATATCTTCTAGATAGATCTCATCGAGATTTGCAAACGTTGCAAATCTTTCAGGGAGATGAGACGGTCTCGTGATCGGGGAGGCGTATTTCAGCCTCGCGTAGGGGACGGACACCGTAGCCGATAATGCCAACCAGCACTATGAGCACAGCGGTCGTGCTATAGATCAGCGCCATACCGCTGCCGGGCTGCGTGCCAAACAGGGGACCAAAGATGGGTGCCAGCCAGCCGTTGGGGCTCATGGCGGGTTCAAATACGTAATCGGCTAGGGGGCCGGCAACGAGGGGTGCGATCGCGGCGATCATCAAGCCAATCATTTGGTCAGCGGCGAGCACCCGTCCCTGCAGCGCGGGCGGTACTTTGGCATACCAGATGGCGTTGCTAGAGCTGTAGTACAGCGGAATCGCCAGCGTCGCGGCGAAGTGAGCCGCCATCCAAACCAGCGGCGTTTGGCCCAGACCCAGCGCAATTTTGCAACAGCCGGTCGCGATAAAGCCCAGCAGCATGCCGTGAATGCGCCGCTGAAAGCCGCCGCTGATGCTAATGGCTACTGCACCCAGAATGCCGCCAATCCCGGCAGCTGTGGTGACTGCCCCGAGTACCTGAGCATCGCCGCCGGAGCGGGCTAAAATCATCGGATTATAGAGCGCTTTGCCAATATCGCTGGGTATGGCAAACAAAGAGAAGGCGACTACCAGCGCGACCAGGCTCGGCTGCCGCGCAATGTAGCGAAAGCCAAAGGTGAGATCGCGCCAACCGGTAATCTTAGGTGGGGTTGACTGACTTGGTTGCGGAATCTTGACGCTGAGCAGCGTGGCAATGGCTACCCCAAACGTAGCCAAATCGATAGCGATGATGCCGCTGAGTCCAATCACCGGGTAGAGACTCCCTGCCAGGATGGGCGAGAAAACGGCTGCTCCATAGTTGACCCCAGCTACCATGCTCTCCGCTCGGGCGTAGTGCTGCTTAGTGACTAGCAGCGCAATCGAGGTGGAATAGGCCAGCGTCTGCAGCTGCCCAAAGCAGCCATAGAGGGCGACTGCACCATATAGATGCCAGACTTGCAGCTGTCCCTGCCAAAACAAGAGGCCAATCGCAAGCGTGCAAACAGCGGCTACCACATCGCCTAGCAAAATTAGCTGTTTGCGTCTAAACCGATCGACAATCACCCCAGCGACTGGCGTAATCGCAATGCGCGGCAGCTGGGAAAAAAAGGTAACCAGCGCTAGCGTCGTCGCCGATTCTGTTGCCTGCCAGACCCAGATCATCAGCGCAAATACGCTCATGTAGCTGCCAATGGTTGAGGCTAGCTGACCAACCCAGAGGATAGAAAAGGTTCTCACCGGTTTTAAAACTCCCAGTTCAAGCTGCCGACGATGGAGAAGGGCGCGCCCGGATTCACCCGAAACTGATCGCGGGCGCCTTCAAAGTAGCGAATATCAAATAGGTTCTGAAAGTTGAGCTGAGCGCTAAAGTTCTCGCGCCGGTAGAAAAGAGCGGCATCGGTGCGGGTATAGGCGGGCAGCACAAAGGGGTTGCGAATATCGCCGTTGCGCTCATCTTGAAAATAGACGCCAACGCCTAGTCCCAGCCCGGCTAAGTCGCCCGACTGAATCTCATAGGAAGTCCAGAGACTGGCTGCATGCTCCGGCACGTTTAGCAGCCGTAGCCCCTCTGGAAACTCTCGATCTTCTAGCACGCGGGCATCGGTGTAGGCATAGCTAGCAATGATATTCCAGCCCGGTAGAATCTCGCCAGCCAGGTCGAACTCGACGCCGTCGCTGGCCTGCTCGCCCAGCTGTATCTGAAAGCCGGGGTTAGCGGGATCTTGCGTCAGCACGTTGCTGCGGCGCAGGCGGTAGTAAGCCAGGGTCGCTGACAGCCGATCGTTAAATAGATTGGCCTTGATGCCCGCCTCAAACTGGTTGCCGCGCTCGGGACTGAACACTTCTCCCGTTTCTGAGCGCCCAATCACCGGGTTAAACGACTCGGTATAGCTAGCATAGAGCGAGATATCTTCGCTGGGCTTGATTACCAAACCCACGCGCGGGCTAAAGGCGGTATCAAAGACGCTGATGGGGCTCGGATCGGCCCGATTAGCCAAGTCTTGAAAACTCTGATCGGCAAAATCTAGCCGTCCGCCGAGTAAGAGAATAATGCTGTCGCCAAAATCTAGCTGCGTTTGACCGTAGAGCCCAACGGTGCTAACGCGCGTGAAACTGTCGCTGCCGACGCGCTCGTTCAAATCAACGCCACCAAAGCCTGGAATATCGCTAAAAAAGCGGCTAGCGTCGTAGTTGGGGTCAAAAATATCGAAAGGCTCTGCGTCTGATAAAAACGGCAAAAACAGCCGCTGCAAGATTTTGTCTCGCGTTTCAGTCTGCGACCATTCCAACCCCAGCAGCAGCGTCTGGTCAATGCCCAGCACTTCAAAGTCGCCAATGACGTTGGTATTGAGCGTGTAGGCGGTGCGATCGCTCGGGTTGTCAATATAAATCCGATCGAGCTGAGTAATATCTGGCTGACCGCGCTCTTGAACAAAGCCGACGCCAACCACGGCACTATCTCGCGGCGTCGTCTGGAAGGAAGCTAGAAATTCATTATTCAGCCGCCAGCGATCGCTCAAGTTATGCTGCAGACGATAGCCCAATCGCGTGACGCTGGTCTCGGTACGGCTAATATCGGGCTCACCCAAGTTGGCGCGAATATCCAACGTGCCTGCAGTTTCCAGCGCCTCGGCTGAAAGTTCAGCACCGCCATCTAAAATTTCCTCAATAAAGGTGTTATCTTCTAGGCCAATCGCCGAGGCCGCTGGCAGCCCTGGCGCTGTGCCGCGCGTCACGTTGCTGACATACTCTAGGTCCACAATCAGGCTGCTGCGGTCGGTGTCAATTAGCCGCAGCGAAGGGGCAGTAAAGAAAAATTCGCTATCGACAAAGTCTCTAAAGCTGTTTTGGGCCTCATAGGCCAGATTCAGGCGATAGCCCATCGTGTGGCTAGCAGTGTCAAACGGCCCTGTCAGGTCGAGCGTTGAGCGATAGAGCGCATTGTTGCCAACCGCGATATCAAACTCATAGCGCGGCTCACGCAGCGGCACTTCGGTAATCAGGTTAATTGTCCCGCCCAGGTTCCCCGCGCCAAACAGCACCGAGGCCGGACCCTTGAGAATTTCGATCTGCTCGATATTGCTCAGTCCTGAGCTGAGTCGCAGCGTGTCGTCGCGCAGGCCGTTGCGCAAAATGTTGCTGGTTTCAAAGCCGCGCACAATCGGCGTGGTGGCTCGCCCACCGGCGGAGGTACGCCCGGCGCTGACGCCGCTAACGTTGCGCAGCGTGTCGCCCAAGCTGCCGGCTGACTGATCTTCGATCACCGCCTCAGGAATCACCTGAATGCCCTGCGGCACGTCAAGAATGTCGGTATCGGTGCGGGTACCGGCGCTGGCGGTTGGCACGCGATAGCTCGACAGCGGCGCTGCGGCCACAATGATGCGCAGGTTGCCGCTCTCAAAGCTGAGATCGCCCGACGTGGTATCCGGCGGTACCGTCACCACGTCGAGCCGCAGCGCCTCTGAGGTGCGCTCTAGGTAGGCACTGGGTGCTGTTGCATCTGTGCCCACTACGGTAATGCGGACTTCATCCTCTCGCTGCTCTAGCGTCACTAAGGCTACCGACGGCACCGGATTGAGCTGCTGATAGCCGGCACCGCTGGGCAGCGCCAGCTCAGCATTGGTGAGATCAAGCCGCAGCGTATTTTCTGCTTGAGACTGAAATACCTCGGGCAGAGTGGGGTCAGCAGTAACCAGTACCAGCTGCAGGCCGTCAGCGATCTCACTGACAATGACATCGATAATCTGGGCCGGTGCCGACGCGGCGGCTGGAAAAACCTGCTCGATGGACAGAGATGGGGGTGAGTCTGGGGCGGCTGGTTCAGCGGGCAGAGACTGGGCCTGTGCAATCTGAGGGTTTAAATAGAGGGCAATCGATAGACTTAGGAAACTGGGCGCGATCGCATTGCTCAATCGCCAAACTGGCGCTGTGCACAAGAACCTCATAGACGCCTTTTACTCTCTTTACGCCACTTGCGAGACAGCCAGAGTCCCCAGCTGGCTAGGGCTAAAAAGCAGGCAATCAGCAGCCAGTGATCCCAGCGAGCTGGGTTAAAGCTTTCACCCTGGCTAAGCGCGGTTCGCAGCTGCCGTACAGTATCTTGCAAACTACTGATCATTGGGAACCTCCGGACTGGGGGCGGGGGGCGGCGGCGATTCGACTGGCGGCGTAGCAGGCGCTGCCTCTACGGGCGGCGGGGCTGAATCGGGCGCCGGGGGCGGCTCAGGAATAGCAGGGGCGGGTGGCGGCTTAGCGGGTTCTGGTGCAGGCGGTGCGGGCTCAGACGGCTCTAGCGTAGACGGCGCCGGCTCAGACGGCTCTAGCGTAGACGGCGCCGGCTCAGGTGATTCAGCCGGCTCAGAGAGCTGCTCGAAGGCGGCGTCGGCAGCAGCGTCTGACGCATCAGACGAGGAGCTATTTGGCTTGCCAGGAGACGCTGCTGGCTCACTAGGCGGAGCGGCTGTGGGGGTAGCAGGCGCGGCGTCAGGCTGCACCGCAGACCGATCGGGCGTAACGGGGCTGATCGCCTGCTGCAGCGGCAGCTCGACCGTCCGTCTTTCGCCAGCTTGCTGAGCGGCTGCATACTGCTCCGAGCCTTCCATCACAAAGGTGACATCGACTGAGACCTGACCACCCAGTCCCTGGGGATCGCGAAATCGCCAGTTCTGGCGGGCTTCTTCGAGCGCAGCTTGATCAAAGGCAGCGTTGCCGCTAGAGACTTCAATCACGGCGTCAACCACCCGTCCGGCGCCATCAAAAATGACGTTGACTACCGGCTGCCCTTCAATCTGTTCGCGCTGAGCCGAGAGCGGATAGTCTGGCGCTGAGCAGGGATTGCAGGATACAGAGCGAGAGGTAGCGCGACGACGGGCCAACGATACTTCCTGAACAGGCTCGCGCGGAATGACCGCCGGTTCTGGCACAGGTTCCGGTGCGAGCGGCGGCGCTGGCAGATTAATCCGGTTCTCGCTGCCTACCGGTGGCCCCGAGCCAGGGACTAGGCCAATGACGGTTGAGTCACCTACCGCGCCCTGACCGCCTTCAACCCCGTTTGCTGCTGCAACGGCAGCCGGCACTGGCACCGTATCGACTGACTCTGCTGTCGGCTGAACGGGTACAGACTCAGTGGCAAGCGGCGGCGCGCTGGGCTGCTCTGACATGGCTGCTGGTTCATCCGTCGGTTCGATTGGGGCTTCCTCGGGCGGCGGCGACTGGTTTAGCTCGTCTTCGACGACAATTTCAATCGGAATGCTGTCTTCAGCCGGGGAGTTGCCGCCTTCTAGCAGTCGCCCGGCGAATCTAGCAACCCGAGGAATAGAAAGAATATGAAACCCAATCGCTACAATCGCGCCGACGCCTAGCGCCCATCGCATGATGCGGAGCTCTCGACGAAAGTGCTCTAAGCGGAGTTTAGAAAAGCCCATGTACTCTACGATTGTTCATAGGAACGACGGTTAGTCAGTGAACGCTTCATGATCTAGCTACATCAGATTATCAGAAATTTTTCTCAATAAATATTGGCAGCCCAAAAAGGAAATCGGTCCAGCCTTTTCTTAAGATTTACTTCAAACTCTTCCGCTGATTCATTTTCAGACTCTTAGGTTCAGATCGTCTAGCCCTCATAGGCTCCGAAATAGTATTATGATGAATCCTGAAAGTCAGTTAAGTGAATTCACTAAGATCTATGTAAGATCTACGTCCAAGGTCTACTTGACAATTACTTCTATTTAGCTCTAAGTTTTTCAGTAATCTCACGTAAGTCTGTACTCCCAATTTACCCCATGTCTACTGCTCACACCCATGTCTACAAGTGAAGCCTTTGCAGCTGGTGGCATTGTTATGTGGCCGCTGCTTTTGTTTTCGATTGCAAC
>JAAHIA010000790.1 GCA_010671975.1 Leptolyngbya sp. SIO4C1
TTCAGGTGTGGCCCTGATCCAGTATCTCCCCTTTTCAGAATAGATAGATTGGATGGTCCTTCAAATACTGAATCGCGAATTGCTTTTAATGTTGGATTATTCAAAAAATCTTCGGGGTGCGGGCATTCTGGTGTGTCTGGGTCTACGCTTACGCAACCAGCATCCCCGCACTTACGCTGGATATAGGGACTCGCTTGGTTAGTACCTTGTTGCAATGTGTGCACAAGTTCATGAGCAATGAGCCTTTGTCCGTTAGATGAGAATGGATTATACTCGCCCCGGTTAAAACTGATGTGGTTACCGTAAGTAAAAGCACGAGCTGCCAGTTGGTTAGCTTGTTGAATTGATTTTGGATCAGTATGCACTCTTACATTAGAAAAATCCGTACCCATGCGGCTTTCGAAAAATTGTCGATTACCTAGAGGTATCCCTGCTGATTGCTCAAATGCTAATGGATGGTTATTGTCTGAGGAAATACTTTGATGAGATGCTTGACGAGCAGTCTGAATTAATTTTTGATCCGATTCCGCTTTTTTATCCTCACATTGAGTACATTTACGCTGAAGAGGAAGATTCATAAAACCTGAAACACTTTTTGGTTCAATGCTTTTAAACACTTTATCTTTTGCAAGAGGCACTTGCCGTTGCATCAAAGGTGTAATTTGATCCACCAGTTTGGGCCGAATAATTCCAGGATTTTTTGTTTCTCCTGCTAATGACTTCTTCTGTTCCACTTTCGCAGTTGGTATACGCATTACCTGCTCCGCAACCCGGTCCGCCTCCTGCTCATACTTATCATTCGGCTGCCCAATCCTCAGCTTCGGCTGCACTAGAGGCCGAGACACTGCGCCAATGCGAATCTGTCCAAACCAATGCCCAACAGGCGGAGGCTCTGCAGGCGGCCCCGGCGGCGGTGGACTCGGCTGATCCATCGTCCTAGCCAAAGCCTCTTCAGGTGTCAGCGTTTCCGTCTCCGCCTGTTCAATCTCAGGCTTTCTCAACAGATCAGACCGCTCCGTCTTAAACCCTGCCACGGGCGTTGATGAAGGTTTTGCTTCTGCATGGACTCTAGCGCTCATAGCATTCCCTCCTTAAACCCAGCCTCGAATCTCAGCGTCGGTCAAAGACTTCTCAAACTTGGCAAACTCTACCCGCGCTGCCCGCAGTAGATGCTTCATCTGCACTGCCTGGTGTTCTTCGTCTTCCTCGGCTGCTAAAAAGGCTGCATAGACTGCGATATTGCGAATATTTCCGCCTGACACATTTAGCCGGGCTAGCTTCTCCACATCCAATCCTTTCGTCGGCGTCGTTTCTGGAAAGATGCGCCGG
>JAAHIA010000791.1 GCA_010671975.1 Leptolyngbya sp. SIO4C1
TCGACAAGGTGCCCACACCGATTGAAGCCATGCCTCGCCAAGTAATCTATGGTCGAGTTGCTGGCGTCTCAGCCGGATCTAGCTGGACTACAGCCGTGACAGACACGCCTCTAGCGAATACCCTCACCATTCCTACCGCCGGCAGCGTGGTTTCCTACGGCATCAGCACGCTCTACGCTGGGCGACTGGGGACCGATCAGATTCAAAGCGCTCCTATGATTGTGCGCTATCCAGATACGGCCTATCAGGCTCATGGCAACTACGGAGTTAACTATGACCTCACCTTTCCGCTCTACAATCCGACTAGCGCCCCTCAGACTGTCACGCTCACTATAGAAACGCCGATTAAAGAAGACAGCCTCACAGCCGCAGGCCTGCGATTTTTTGAACCGCTACCCAGCGCTACCTTTTTTCGGGGTCCAATTCAGCTGCGCTATCAGGACGATCGGGGTCTGCCGCGCATCCGCAACCTGCACTTAGTGCAAAAACGCGGGCAGCGAGGCACGCCTCTAGTCGAGGTGACGCTACAGCCTCAAGAGCAGCGCCAAATTCAGCTCAGCTTGCTCTATCCGCCAGACTCCACGCCACCTCAGGTGGTAACTCTAGAGACGCGATCGCGTTAGCTAGCGCTCTGCAGCTGGCTTTCTGACTAGCCAGCTAAATATCGACTGTGAAGACCCAGTCTTGAAAATCTGAGTCACGATTTTCGGTCACTGCGCTCAGCTTCTCTCTCAACCTATCTGTCACCGGCCGATTGGTTGGCAGCCGATAGCTCTCAATTTGACGAACCGGCGTAATTTTAGCAGCGGTGCCGCTCAAAAATACCTCATCTGCAATCAGCAGCTCTGATTTATCTACTGGTCGCTCAACGACCTCGATCGCCATAGCCTGAGCCAGCGTCAGTATACTTGCCCGCGTAATGCCTTCTAAGATGTCTTGCTCATAGCCTGGCGTGATCAGCTTGCCATCTCTGACTACAAAAATGTTCATACCAGAGGCTTCACTGACTTTTCCCTGGGCGTTCATCAAAATAGCTTCATCAAAACCCGATTCTACCGCCTCTGTCTTTGCTAAAGAAGACGTAATATAAGCGCCGCTGATCTTTCCCCGTAGCGGCAAGCTGCGATCTTCCTGACGATACCAGGAGCTAATGCGACAGCTAACACCCTCTGGTGATAGATAGTCACCTAGCTCTAAACCATAGACAAAAAAGTCTTTTTTAACTTTATGCAATCGTGGCGCAATTCCTAAATCAGACGTATAGACAAACGGCCGAATGTAAAACGAAGTACTCGGCGCATTTTTTTTAACAAAATC
>JAAHIA010000792.1 GCA_010671975.1 Leptolyngbya sp. SIO4C1
CCTGGCTGCCTGACACAAGTGGTTGAAAGCTAGGAAATTCGTAATTTTAAGGAGAATGGGCAGAGTGATATGCAAGGCTAGAGTTACCACACAACCAGCCGAGGTGCATGTCAAACTCTACCCAACTTCATGATCAGCTGTTGAGCTTTCTGCGTCAATACAGCCGCTACCGGGATCTGCGTCATATCAAAGCCCTGGCTTGGATGGTGAGTGCGTTAATCTGTAGTGCTCAGCTGAGCCTACCCGCTTGGGAGCCCTATGTACCGAGCCGAGCTCAACAAGCCCAGAGCTTCGAGCGCCGCTGGCATCGGTTCTTGGGCAATGGTCTGATTCGGGTCAATGATCTTTACATTCCGCTAGTGCTGCTAGCCTTAAAGGACTGGCAATCTCACCGTCTGTATCTGGCCCTCGACACCACGGTCTTGTGGAATCGTTACTGCATGATTCATCTATCGGTAGTCTGCTGTGGCCGGGCTGTCCCGTTTCTGTGGCGGGTCCTGGAACATAAGAGTGCGACGGTCAGTTTCAGGGAATATAAACCGTTGTTACGACGGGCGCGGTGGCTATTGCGATCTCATCCCAATATCATGATGCTAGCGGACCGAGGCTTTGCTAACCATGAGCTGATGAGTTGGTTACAAGCCAGCCGCTGGCACTACTGCCTCCGGATGCCCTGCGATGTCCTATTACACGGTCCCCGTCGCCATCCTATCGAAGTCAGCTATCTCTGGCCGCCGACAGGAGAAGCCCTCTTTTATCACAATGTCGGGCTATGGCAAGATGGCAAACATCCCTGCAATCTCGTGTTAGCCAACATCAAAGGTGTCAGTGAACCTTGGGCGGTGGTCACCGATGAGCCTCCTAGCTTGCAAACCCTTTGGCAATACGCTTTGAGGTTTCGGGTCGAAGAGCTATTTTTAGATAGCAAGTCGGGGGCCTTTGAACTTGAAGATACCCGCATCCGCTCAGCTCAGGCCCTTGAGCGGCTCTACTTAGTCGCGGCTATTGCCCTGCTCTACGGCACCACTCAAGGTATGGCGGTTCAACTCGAAGGCTTACGGCGGCAGGTCGATCCTCATTGGCACCGAGGCATCAGCTATCTCAAAATGGGTCTGCGCTGGCTCAGGGGTGTCGTTAATAAAGGACGGCAACTCTTCATGCCCGTCCCCTTGTTACCCAAAGATCCGAAACCCTGTTTTGCCTCTAAGAAAGCCGAGGATGATTACCACGACGCAATCTGGTTCTCTCGTATTCGCTCGTTATACTGTCGAACCTGACATAGCTGGATTGCGCAGAGATGTGTCAGGCAGTCAGG
>JAAHIA010000793.1 GCA_010671975.1 Leptolyngbya sp. SIO4C1
GCATCGTGCTGCAAAAAGCAGATGAGCTATCCGAGGTAAACCTGGAGCTAGCGCGCAGCAACAGCGAGCTAGATTCGTTTGCCTACATTGCTTCTCACGATCTAAAAGAGCCGCTGCGAGGCATTCACAACTATTCCAGCTTCTTAATTGAAGACTACGCCGAGCAGCTAGATGAAGCAGGGGTTTCTAAGCTAGAAACGCTGATGCGGCTGACGCAGCGCATGGAAGATTTGATTAACTCGCTGCTGCACTATTCTCGGCTAGGGAGAACCACCATCTCTATTCAATCAGTCGATTTAAGCCGGCTGCTTGACAATGTGATTGAAATGCTCAACATGAGTCAGCCGTTGACTGTAGAGTTTCGAATGCCGCGATCGCTGCCGAGGCTGAACTGCGATCGCACCCAGGTTACCGAGCTGCTAACTAATCTAATTACCAACGCCATCAAGTACAACGACAAGCCTTCTAGGTGGATTGAAATTGGCTATCTCGACCCTAGCGAAGGCGACGCACCGCCGGCTGCCCAGAAATACCTTGACAGCAGTGAACAGCCAACCGTCTTCTATGTACGAGACAACGGTATTGGTATCCGCCCGCAGCACCTAGATACTATCTTTAAAATCTTCAAGCGGCTGCATCCTGCTCGCAGGTACGGGGGCGGGACCGGGGCAGGTCTAACCATTGCCAAAAAGATTGTCGAGCGCCACGGAGGACAGATCTGGGTTGACTCTACCTACGGTGAGGGCAGTACGTTTTACTTTACGTTGCAGGGGTAGCCATGCATAAAACCCAAATTCCGACGCTGCTAGTGGTCGAAGACAGTGACGAAGATTTTGAAGCGCTAGGCCGCATTTTGCGCAAAGCTAGCGATGTCGACATTCCAATGCAGCGCTGTATCGATGGAGATGAAGCCTTAGAGCTGCTGCAGACGAGTCGTTCAGCTGTGCAGAAAGAGATCTATCGCCCCGGACTGATTGTGCTAGACCTCAACCTGCCCGGTACGGATGGCCGAGAGGTGCTGGCTAAAATCAAGCAGGATGATTTGCTAAAGACGATCCCAGTCATTGTCTTTACCACGTCATCTAATCCTAAAGATATCGAGACCTGCTATCGCTACGGCGTCAATAGCTACATGATCAAGCCGATGAACGTTCAGCACCTTAAAGACTCGATTCAGCTGTTTATTGACTACTGGTTCAAAGTCGTGGTCCTACCTAGTTAGCATGACGGTAGCCAACAGCAGCTAACAATTGATGGCAACTGCGTCAAGTCTGGGCGTCAATTGCCATCAATTGCCATCAATTGTTAGC
>JAAHIA010000794.1 GCA_010671975.1 Leptolyngbya sp. SIO4C1
CGTCTTGACGCTCTCCGGTGTTGACTCCCAGTCTGACTGCGCGATTCGTATCCCGGCTATCTCGATTTCGTCTGGCATCGCCATCTCACCTGATATAGACCAAGCTTAGCTGAATTGAAGGGCTACAATCCCTAATTTTTCATTAACCCCTGAACGGATACAAATAAAGAGATCTGACAGGGCCAGATCTCGAATAAAACTACTTGAATTTTGAATGGGCTAGCTGCGTTTAGAAAGCATCGAAATTGTAGCCAACGCCTAGCAAAATGCTGAAGCCAACTTCGTCACCGATGCCGACATTAGCCTGACCGTTGGCCGTCACTCGCCGCGACAGAGGAACATCAGCCCCAGCGCTAATTAGACCCTCAATATCCGCGTCCCCTTCGGTGCCGACTGCAATACCGCCGCCCACGTAGGGAATTACGCTGAAGCGAGACACATCAACCGAGTAGTTAGGGAAGTTATAGGTAACTGGCAGCATAAAGCTGACATCGTCACCAATTAAGACAGAGGGACGCAGCGCGATATTGTCAGCCACCGAAAACTTGCTGATAACGGCAAAGCTGGTATCGCCAATAACGCTATCTTCCTCATCGCCGATCCCGATGTTGATACCGCCGCCGATAAAGTTAGGGCTTGCCTGGGCTGTACCCCGTCGCCGCCGCCGCTGAGCAAGCTCAATTGGCTCTGCAGAAAGTTCAGCAGCTGAGGTGCCTGGCTGTGCCGCTGACGGCATCTCGGCCTGCACTTCAGGCTGGGCCGCTTCCATCATCTGCGCTTGAGCCACCGTCTGAAAGCCGGCGGTGCCGAGAATGGCCAGTCCAACTGCACTTGCAATGCCTTTTATGGAATTCATTTCTACGTTCACTCCTCAAGTTAGGTGGGATAAAGCATCTGAACTTAGGCTAAATTTAGCCGGTCCAATGTCAATACCTACAGATATGCTAATCGCTAACAATCAATCTGCGAAGGGCAGTCGATTGCTAGAGTTGCAAATTTTTTGTTAGCCAGATTATCGGGGATTTGAGCTGCACTGCCTTGTGCGCAAGGATAGAACTACTAAAAATGCGTGGGTTACGCGCCTTTAGTCAGTGCTTGAGCAGCAGTTAATAGCTGAGCCGAAATAAACGGCAGGATAGCCTCATTTTGGCTATGCTCAGCGCCTTCTGTAAAAACAACGAGCAGATAGGGATGACTGTCGGCTGCTTCAATGTAGGCTGCATCATGCCGCACCCGGCTGGTTAACCCGGCTTTTGACCAGACCCGAGCTACTTCAGGGACGCCTGCTCCTAAAAAGCCAGTCA
>JAAHIA010000795.1 GCA_010671975.1 Leptolyngbya sp. SIO4C1
CCTGAGTGCCTGACAGAAGTACCTGAAAACCAAGAAAAGTCAGGTTCAGAAGAAACGGGCAGAGCCGATATGCAAAGCTGGAGTTACAACACAACAGCCAAAACTGCATGTCAAGCTCGCCCCAACTCTATAGTCAACTGCTCGAATATCTACGTCAATACAGCCGCTATCAGGACTTGCGCCATCTCAAAGTCCTGGCATGGATGGTTACAGCCTTAGTGTGTAGCGGCCAGCTCAGTTTGCCAGCCTGGGAGCCCTATGTCAGCAGTCGAGCAAGCCAAGCCCAAAGCTATGAACGCCGCTGGCATCGGTTCTTCGACAACCGACTTGTCCAGGTTCGCTCGCTCTATGTACCGCTAGTGATGCTGGCGCTTTCGAACTGGCAGGGCAAGCGGCTGTACTTGGCACTTGATACAACGCTGCTATGGAACCGCTACTGCATGATTCACTTGTCAGTCGTCTGCTGCGGTCGAGCGGTGCCCCTGCTATGGCGGGTGCTAGAGCACCGCAGCGCAACGGTTGCTTTCAGCCAATATCAGCCCCTGTTACGCCGTGCCCGATGGCTGCTGCGAGCCCATCCCGACCTGATGCTGCTGGCTGACCGGGGCTTTGCTAATCACGAGCTGATGAGCTGGCTGCAGGCGAGTCGATGGCACTACTGCTTGCGCCTGCCCTGCGATGTGCTGCTGCACGGGCCAAGACGTCATCCGATTGAGCTGAGCTATCTATGGCCGCCCAAAGGCGAAGCGCTGCTCTACAGCAACGTTGGGCTGTGGCAAGACGGCACGCATCGCTGCAATCTGGTGTTGGCAACTGTCAAAGGCGTTAAAGAACCTTGGGCCGTGATCACGGATGAGCCACCCAGTCTACAAGCCCTGTGGCAATATGCTTTGAGGTTTCGGGTCGAAGAATTATTTTTGGATAGCAAATCAGGGGCCTTTGGCCTCGAAGACTCTCGCATCCGCTCTGCTGGAGCACTTGAGCGGCTCTATTTGGTAGCCGCTGTCGCTGTGCTGTATGCCACCACTACCGGCTTGGCGGTTCAGCTCGAAGGGTTACGACGCCAAGTAGACCCGCACTGGCGTCGCGGTCTGAGCTATCTCAAGATTGGTCTGCGCTGGCTCACGGGTGTGATTCACAAAGGTCGACAGCTGCTCAGGCTTGTCCCTTTGCTAGTCCGTGATCCTCAGCCCTGCTTCGCTTCCAACAGGGCCGAGCGCGACTACTATGACCAGATCTGGTTCTCCCGTGTGCGATCATTGCGATGTCGAACACCGTGACAGATGTGTCAGGCAGTCAGGT
>JAAHIA010000796.1 GCA_010671975.1 Leptolyngbya sp. SIO4C1
GCGTTCCCGGCGGCGCGATTGGCGGCAGGCGGGTGCGGCTTGCGGGGAGGCTATTCAGCAAGTGCCGTTGGTTTTTCTAAAGTTT
This sequence comes from Leptolyngbya sp. SIO4C1, assembly GCA_010671975.1. Lineage (GTDB taxonomy): Bacteria > Cyanobacteriota > Cyanobacteriia > Phormidesmidales > Phormidesmidaceae > SIO4C1. The sequence goes on from JAAHIA010000796.1 coordinate 86, forward strand.
CAAGGGGTTTACCCTCAAAGTAGCTAGGAATAGGCGCGTCTAGCAGCCGGAGAATAGTCGGTGCCAAATCGAGCGCTTTCATATCAGTTGGCAGCGCTGAGCCTGCTTCAAAACTGGGGCCTTTAGCCAACAAGAAGCCCTCGGCGCGATGGCTGCCGGTACGCAGGAAGGGGACGGGACCAATGCGTCCAAATTCCTGACTGTCCGCTGTATCGGTGGCGCTTTCTTCCTGCCATATCACAATCAAATCGGCATCTGGTAGCCCTTTGTCGTTTAGCGTACTAGCCGTGCGCGTTCTGATTATTTTGTCGACCATTGGCTTCCCAGTGCGCCCGTCTGTTAGGTTGTTGAGCAGATCGCAAAGCTCATCGCAAACGGCCTCATAGTCGGCCGGCTCAACCTTACCGCTGGGTTCTCTGCCCTTTAAATTGATGCGAACATAGCCCTCCGAGTAGCTTGGTAGGGCAAAGGCTTTCATGTCAGGCCAGTAGGGGCGATACCAGTTAGCGGGCTGCCAAAAGAGAGAATCGCCTTGCTGCTTTTGTTCGTAGGGAGACACTAGCCGAGCTGAGCGGGTAGGGCCCAGCACCTTCTCTAGACGATTGTGAAGGTCGGTGGGTAAGTACTGACGCAGCCACGCTCGCAGCGGATTCTTTTCATGCTTGAGGTCCCAAACTTCGCCAATCCAACCGCGCTTCTTAAAGCGTAGCTTAGGAGCGCCCGGCCGCTTTTTAGCATTGCCTCGGGCCAATCCATATTCACCGGGGTAGTTCCAGCGAAACAGCAGCTCAGGCAAAAAGAGCATGCTTGGGATATCCATCACGTTGGCACCCATCCCGTGGGCTGAAAAAACTAGCACGTTGCTCTGCTCTGGAGCCTGGGCCAAGATCTTAGCGATCGCAGCGTCGATGGCTTCAAAGATGGTCAGCAGCGTATCAGGTGCCTCTGACTGACCGGCTTTGTAGATGGGATGCGCCTGGCTCATATGCCAGTGATAGTGGCCTGCCGTGTGAGTTTCGCCAAAAACAGTCAGCAGTAGATCCCAGTCTGACTGGGCTAGCCAGTCGCAGCAGATCTTGGCGCGTCGTTCAATGCCGGTTTCTAACCATTTTTGCAGACGCGCTAGCGCATTGAGATCGCGACAGTCTGCATAGTCGCGATTGAAGCCAGGATGGTCGCCATAGGTCTGTTTGACCTGCTTGAACAGATCGCTGGGC
>JAAHIA010000797.1 GCA_010671975.1 Leptolyngbya sp. SIO4C1
TTATTGAAAAAGAAGCGGAGCTCTGTATTTCAAGGCATTCAGCTATCTAGAGTTAACATCTGCTCTCAATAAGCACAGATGTCAAAGTATTTTCGAATACTGCGAGTCAGTCAGCAGCGCTCGTACTGAAGCTTTTTATAAATGGCGGTCTTATTTGTAGCTTTAGCAGCCCATGATGCAACTGTTTTCTACTTATGTCACATTCAAAGATTGGAAAAAGCTAACCGCTTACAGAAATTTGATAGAGTTTGTTTATTTAAGAAGTTAGAAATTGTTCCTATCTAGATGGGTTACCTGTTTAGATAGCCAAGGTATTTCCCTGAATTTTGATGACTGTGTTTGTGCGTATTGCAAACTTTATTGCAACTGGTTCCTAATTTATTCAGCACTCTTTTCTCATAATGTTTTCACACTCAGCTGCTCAATCTGATGCCACTCCCTTACTCCCGGTTCACTGCGCTGATCGATGGCAGGCATACTTTCGGCTACAGACGCTGGGAATTACCTGCCGATGCCAGAGCCACTGCCCGCTAGAGGTCGAGGTCGCTTCACCCTTGGCCGCAGTCCAACTTTGGAGCGTGATGGCTGGAATTGCTTGGTCTCGGCTGGAGCTTGCCAGCCATCTTGAGCGCTGCTGGCGGCGGTAGTTTTCTAGCGGCTGGTCTGGGCGCTGGTCTGGTCTGGGCGGCTCGGTCGGATCGGTTTGATATGATCTTGCAGGTAGGCCGACGGTAATCGATAGTTAGGATCCACTGCGGCATAGGCAGGCAGCTCGTCAAGGACCAAGTTTAGGGCCATTTGGGGCTGCGTCAGCACGGGCCGAAGGGTGCGGATTGGCTGCTGAAGCGTGCCGTCTTCGGAAAAGACCATGCCATCGTAGTAGACAAACTCGACCATACGCACCTGCTCAAACTGATTGGGGCCAAAGGTATCTTTGTAGAAGCTCAGCGCCTGACCCTCCTGCTGAGCAATCAGCTCGACATTTTCGGCATGTTGAGAATGATAATAGCGTTCAAATCGGGACGCCATAGCGTTCGTCCCAGTAGAGGGCGTAGCGATCCGAATAAATCGTGAGCTTGCCGCGACTGCGCTGAGTCAGGCGGTAGCGAAAGTAGCGGCGATCGCCCTAGATCCACTGATCGACCAGCTGTCTAGCTGTGACGGCAGTCTGGTCGGCGCGATGCCGATGGTGACATCGGTCGCGCCTCAGCCGAGGTGCGTCAGCATCAGTCCTTGGGAAAGCCCAGTGGGATCATCGTGCGATCGCATCGTTGAGCAA
>JAAHIA010000798.1 GCA_010671975.1 Leptolyngbya sp. SIO4C1
AACGCTGGGACAAGGCGGTAACGTTGAGATAGCGGCTGACACATTAGCTTTAGATAGTGGCCGAATCAGCACCAGCACCCGGAGTGGCAACGGTGGTAACCTGACCTTCAACCTTGCAGAAACGTTGCTGTTGAGAAACGGTAGCCTAATTTCTACTGCAGCGGGTACGGCGATGGCAGGAGGCAACGGCGGCGACATCACGCTCAATCTTCCCAATGGTTTCATTGTGGCTGTGCCAGCTGAAAATAGCGACGTTCGTGCAAATGCATTTGCAGGTGACGGTGGTAATGTAAACATCACTGCCCGTAGCCTGCTGGGAATTGCATTTCGTCCTGGGGTGCTCAATACCCCTTTAAGCGATATTACTGCCAGCTCTCAGTTTGGCATTGATGGCACGGTCACCATCAATGAAGTCAACCTCGATGTCTTGCGAGACGAGATTAATCTGCCAGTCGAGACAGCTTCACCAGCCTTAGCCCAAGGCTGCCGCTCCCTAGGTTCACAGGCTGGCAGCTTTGTCAGCACCGGACGGGGAGGATTGCCAACCAATCCAATCGCCCCCCTCAGTGCTGACACAGTGTGGCAAGATCTTGATCCCCTCACGCCGGCTCAAGCTGGTGAGCCAGCTTCAGGCAGTCCTGCTGCACAAAGAACAATTCGTGTCTCTCCATCGGCGGCTCTAGTTGAAGCGAGCAGCTGGGTCCGTACTGCTGATGGGGCGATCGCACTGCTGGCCCAACATCCTGAAGCAGCTGGACACTTCGTACCGCCAGGCAGCTGCAATGCTCAATAGCTAGGGTAAATTGCACGCCATGTGAATACATAAACGCCTGCATACTCTGACATGCAGGCGTTTACGACCTTTTTGCAATCTGTCTAAATTTAATCTTGGCTTCAGCGCTGCATATTGTATCTCTGTCAACCGTAAATACACTTGAACGCAATTATTGACAGATGAGTTATGAAGCTACCTACAGCGGAAGAACAGAGCTTGCTGCGGCACTTAGCGCAAGGAAATCGCATTGTATTTTGGCAGCTGTGGATGCGCCATCAGGACTATCTCTATAGCCGCTGCATCAGCTGGATGGGGGGTAATATTACCGATGCTCAGGAAGCGCTCTCGCGGGCCATGCTCAAAGCCTGGCATAAGCTGCCTCAGCACGCAGCCAAAATCACTAATTTAAAGGCTTGGCTAACGCGATTTACCCATAATTTGTGTGTGGATATATGCCGAGAGCGATGTCGGCATGCAATTAGCGTAGAAAAA
>JAAHIA010000799.1 GCA_010671975.1 Leptolyngbya sp. SIO4C1
CTAGAGTGCTTCGTTGGATGCGATCTCATCAGGTTATTAATAAAGATTCAAATCCGCTCTCTGAGAGGCAACTAAATTATCGACTCTCCAATCAAACTTTTTGGCCTACGTAATTGACATTTCACAGACGGCTACTTTTATGAACCCTTTAGACACCGAGCAGGCCCCAAAGCCCGATGAACCACTAGGAGAATACGTTTGCCCTCGATGTTGGACGCCTGGAACACCGCCTGATCCGATGTGGCTGGACCTGCGCTCAAAGTTCTGCTTTGCCTGCGGCACCCAGCTCCGTCATGAGTGCGTGAGCTGCCAGCAGCCCATCACCTCCCTCAAGCACAAGTTTTGCCCCTTCTGCGGCACTCCCTACAAAGCGGAATCGTCTACCCCAGATGCTGTCTAACCAATGCTGTCTTAGTCGCTCCAATCCCTGCTATGAAACGCCAATGGACGCCCGAGGAACTGATTGAACAGTTTACGCTCTCGGACGATGACATTTAGCTGCTGCCTCGAAAGAATCAGGCAAATCGGTTGGGCTTTGCCGTTCTCTTGAAGTGCTTCCAGTTCAATGCCCGTTTCCCAACATCACGACGGAGCGTGCCCAAACCAGTTGTCGGCTATCTGGCCCAGCAGCTGCGGATTTCGCCCAAGTGCTTTCGAGAGTATGACTGGAGCGGTCGCACGATAGAGCGTCATCGAGCCAAAATCCTGGCTCACTATAACTTTCAGGAAAGCACTCTGGCGGATATGGACCGCCTCAAGGAGTGGCTCTGTGACAAGGTTCTCGCCTTTGAGTATCAGGAAGCTCAGGTGATGGAGGCCGCCTACGACTATCTCCGTTCAGCCAAGCTGGAGCCACCGACGTTAGCGCGATTGAAGCGGGTGGTGCGATCTGCGATTCGTGACACCGAAAAAGCCTTCTGCGAGTCCACAACCCAGCAGCTATCGGCGCACACCTGCAAAAAACTAGATGCGCTCCTAGACACGGAACGGGCTGATGGCAAAGGTGATGCCCAGTTCAAGCAGTCAGCGTTCAACTTTCTCAAGACTGACCCTGGCCGGATTAGCCTCAAGAGCCTCTTGACTGAAATTGAGAAGCTGAAGGCGATCCGCAACCTGGGTTTGCCACCTGAGCTGTTTTCAACCGTGCCCCCTACAATCACAGCCCACTATCGCCGTCGGGCCTCGGTAGAGACACCTCGGGAACTGCGTCGTCATCCCAAGGCGATCCGATACACGCTAGTGGCTGCCAGCAGAAGGCAGCCACA
>JAAHIA010000008.1 GCA_010671975.1 Leptolyngbya sp. SIO4C1
AGTCGCCCCTGACCCACCGCTGCTACCGCCTGCTTCATAGAAATGGTTTTAGGTCGCTCAGTCAGCCCTAGGCGCGCGCAGCCCACCCCTACTGCTCCAGAGGAGACTAAAATTACCCGATTGCCCTGACGCCGCAGCTGACTCAGTGTCTCTACCAGTCGCGCTAGGGTCGAGAGGGCCAAATATCCGGTAACCGGCTGCGTCAGGCTCGATGTGCCAATCTTAACCACCACCGTCAGCGAAGTCTGCACCGCAGCTTACCTAAATCTCAACAGCCCTAACAGGAAAGCATAAAAACAGGGACATAGCGAGCTACGTCCCCAGTCTTTTATTATGTTCGCGCGCACTTGTATAAGCTTGGGGTCTTTATATGGCGATGACCCCATTCAATACTCCCATGATCCCAGCAAAACTGAAGCGTCCCGAAAGCTGTAATCTTTTCTTTAGATTTTGCGATCGCGCTTTACGACAGCGCTTTCAGCGTCACACCTAGCCGGGCTGAGAGCCAAATTTCAAAATTGCGCACGCACTTTTTAGGATTGGCAGCCAGCGGATCAACCATCGGATCGACCAGGATGGTAAACATGCCAATCCGGTTACCGGCCAGCACGTCGGTAAACAGCCGATCGCCCACCATGCCAATTTGGTGAGGCGGTCGATCTAAAATGGCCGCTGCCTGTCGCAGCTTGCGACGGGAGGGCTTGCCTGCAGCGGTAAAGTAGGGCACATCCAGCGCGGTGGCGATGCGGCGAATTCGCACCTGATTCAGGTTATTGCTCACCAGCACAATCGCAACCGAAGCCTTCACCCGATCGGCCCACTGCTTGACGTCAGCCATTGGGTCGCTCTGTCGAAAAGGGACCAGCGTCTCGTCAACGTCTAAAATCAGTCCGCTGAGCTGATGCTGGCGAATGATATCGGGCGTGAGCCCTAAAATTGAATCTCCGAGCACCAGATCCGGCTGCAGTAGCGGTCCCCATTCAAACATGGCGATTCATCGATCTCCTGATAAGATATCTCCTGGTAAAGGTCACCTCGGCGCTGCACGAATGCGAAACAGGCGCTTTGCTAGTTTATCTCAGGATTTTCCTGCTGAGCATCGATGCCGTCGCGGATTCGCGCTTGGGCAATTTCATGCTCGGCCAGCGTACTGCTAAACACGTGAGTGCCATCATAGCGGGCGACAAAGTACAAATAGTCTGTGTAAGGCGGATTCAAGGACGCTTCTAGGCTGGCTAGGCCAGGACTGGCAATCGGCGTCGGCGGCAGCCCCGGATTGAGGTAGGTATTGTAGTCGTTAGGCGTATTGACCTGAGCCAGCGTCAGCGGATTTTCGGGCGTCTGGGTCACACCTAGGCCATATTCTACGGTCGGATCGGCCCCGAGCGTCATGCCCTCTTCGAGGCGGCGCGCAAAGACGCTGGCAATGGTTGAGCGCTCATCGGCAATCACGGCTTCTTTTTCGACGATGCTGGCCAAAGTCACCCAGTCTACCAGGTCATAGCGGCTGCGCTGCTGCTGGTAGAGCGGTAGCGCCACCTGCTCAAAGCGGGTCAGCATCATGTCAATGATGGCCTCAGCGCTGATGGCTTCGCTCGGCAGCTGATAGGTATCAGGATAGAGAAATCCTTCTAGGTGAGGCAGCGCCTGCGGTAGCCAGGGATAGCGGTCATACGGAATCTGCTCGGTCGCTGCTAGAAATTCGTCGGCTGACACCAGCCCCTGAGACGCTAACGAAGCTGCCATCTGACCGCGATTCCAGCCTTCAGGAATGGTGAAGCTGAGCTCTACCACATCACCAGACCAAATCTGCTCAGCAATTTCGGCCAGCGGCTGCGACGGTGAAACTGCGTAGGTGCCGGCCTGAAAGCCGCCTTCGGCTTCTCGCCAGAGCTTCCAGCGGGTTAGCAGCTTCCAAGCGGTGGTGGAGCGAATCAGGCCAGCAGCTTCAAGATCTTGACCAATCTGCTGTGCTGAGGTCCCGGAAGGAATTTGAATTTGCACCAGCTCATCAGGCTCAGTGGCTTCGGCCTGTACCGGCTCTTTGGCCCAGCTCCACCAGGCCCAGCTTTGCCAGGCAATGCCGGCAAAAAATGCCAGGGTTGCTAAATACAGTATCCGTCTGAAAAGTTTTAATTTCATGACTCAGGGGCAAGTCAACCAGGTTGACTACTCTAATACATCAAACAGCTGATCTTCTAGCTGTGGCTGAATGCGCTGAAATTCTTCCGGAGAAAGTAAAACGGTTTGACCATTGCGATCGCGCTTTGCAAAGAATAGCAGAGGTTCTAACGGAGTACAGAGCGTATATTGCTCATCCTCGTGAAAAAAGGTGGCCAGCATTTGAAATTCGTCCACGGTAGACTCACTGGCGTCGTCGCTTGGCACCTCTAGCGAAAAGCAGTTTTCTTCTTGAATTTCTGGCAGCTCGCCCGCTGCGGTCAGGGTGTGAGCACTGCGCTGCAGCGTGAGATCTAATTCGGCTAGCACGGCTTTAGCAGTCGGAAACAGCTCGTCAATGTCGCCTTCGTCAATATCTGCCAGCAGCTCCTCGTCATCGTCATCTTCTGACTGCCAGACAAACACTTCGATCGGGGCGTCGACGGGCAGCAGCAGCAGGTAGTCTTCGCCATCGACCGTCAGCGTTTGCTCAATAAAGCAGTCAAGGGTGCGGCCAGCCTCATCGCTTAGCGTCACAGTAGGGCTGTCAAAATCGTCTGTAAAGTCCGGCATGCAAAATCTCCCTAGCAGCTGATTGCAAGAATAGTCTATGACTGCCCCTCGAAGCAGCTAAATCTAGGAAAAATTAGCGCGAGCGTCGCTGATCTAACCACTGCTGCAGAATAATCGCGGCGGCCTTGCGATCGATCAGGGCTCGATTGCGCCTAGGCGAGAGCTTTTCAGCAATCAGTAGCTGCTCTGCTTGAAACGACGTCAGTCGCTCATCGACGAATTCGACCGGCAGTGAGAGCGCTTGCGATAGGCGGCTGGCGAATTTTTGCACCTGGCGGGCCTGAAAGCCTAAGCTGCCGCTCATCGTATAGGGCAGCCCCACCACCAGCACGCTCACCTGCCGCTCGGCAATCAGCGCCTGCAGCTGCTCAACCACCTGCTGAAAGGACCTGTATTCTAAAGTCGTTAGGCCAGTGGCAATCAGACCGGTGCGATCGCAGCCAGCCACACCAATCCGCTTTCGCCCCACATCTAGCCCCAGTGCCGAAATCATTGCATGCTTTACGAATCGCAGCTCTAGCTCAGCCCTCAGATCGTCGGCTGAGCCGGATCGTCAAAGCCCGGCGGCAATTCTGTAGACCTGCAGTCGGGCAGCGGCGCTGAGTCCGAAGCGCGGCGCGGATGCAGCGAGAAGCGGCCAGGAATCGGCTTACCGGAAGGCTGTAGTCCTTGAAGCACGTCTGGCAGGTGCAGCCCCTCTAGCGACACCATCTTAGATTCGCGAACCTTGTGCCACACCGAGCGAGACATCATCAGCGTATGCTCGACTTCTGCTGCGCCCATGCTCTTGAGATAGCTCTCACGCTCGGGCTGATAGTCTAGCGAGGCCAGCCGCAGCGACTGGTCCGGGAACCCCTGCACTATCTGCGCCATCTGTGCCATCAGCTCGGCGTAAAGCCAGGTGTAGGCCGGATGTACCGTCAGCTTCGCGGCATGAGGGTAGCCGCCGTCGCGACAGATTTTCAGCTGAAAGTAGCCAATAGCCGCCTTGCGCTGCGGCTCAAAAACATAGGCCGAGACGGTCTCGGTACGGCGCATCCAGCGGCCAATCTGGCTGCCTACGGCGCTGACCAGGTTAGTCTTAAAGTCTTGAATCTGATGGTCAAACACCTGTCGCACCAGCGGCGGCATCGACACGGTCTCTAGCTGATAAATCAGCTGTGCATCGGCGTTGCTAACCGGCAGCAGGTTGGGCAGATCGGGCTCATGCTGAGCCAGCTGGGCCAGCTGCTCAGCGGCAATTGACCAGTAGGTAATGTGAGCTAGCGGCTGAAAGCCGTTCTGGCGATAGAGCGCCAGGCCAAACTTGTCGCCAATGTCGGTTTCACTAATCCAGGTGTGGGCTTCCCAAATCGTTTCAAAGCAGTGACGTAGCAGCTGACTGGCGGCATCCAAGCTCAGCGTTAGCTGCCCTGTCTGCCCGGATTTCACCACTACCCGGTCCACTCGCCAGGTGCTGCGCGTTCGATTGAAGGGCGAGGCTTCGATCAGGCCGCGCACCTGATGGTCCTTTTCTGCGACGAAGGCCGCAAACTGACGCTGCAGCGGATTGGGCAGCAGCGTTAGCAGCTGCATCGGCCCGTACCATTTGCGCATCTGCTGCAGATAGGACGGCAGCTTTGTCCCTGCCGTAAACTGACCAGCCGAAACGACCTCGGTCTCGCTGCTAGAGACGAGCTTGTCAATATCGCGAAAATGAACAGACCGGATCGTTAACGATCCATCATCGGCATTGGCTTGCGGCATAGAGGCTACGCTTGCAACAGTGCCTAGCGCAGGCTAGGGCTTAGGACGAATGAGCACCACCGGGGTCTGCTCATCAGCATTCCCAGCTGGGTTATCAATCAGAGCCTTACTAATTAAGTCTAGATCGGTATCTGGGGTGGCTGCCAATATCTTAACTGCTTTAAGGTCGTTGACGTCGACAATCGCCGCTTTTAAGCCGGTTTCTTGATGAATTTGCTGCACCAGCCCTGCCGCATCTTTGGGACCTAGCACAATGAACTGATCGTAGGGTGGCAGCGTACCGGTAACGTCGTCAATCAGGCGAGCCTGCTCGCCAGCTAGCTCGTAGAACAAGCCGGGCTTACCCAGGAACTTTTTCGCGATCGCGCCAGCTGCAAAGGCATAGACCACTCGCCAAGGGCCAACGATATCGATCAGCGTTTGCATCCCGCAGGCGGTCGCCAGGCTAGAGGTCGGCATAAAGAAATAGCAGATGCGCTTGGCTACCCAGCCCGGTCGAACATCGCTGGGATGCCGCCAGCGGCCCTGCATAATGGCGATCGGCGTTTCTCCTAGGGTGACAATATCGCCGGGTTTGGCATGCAGACTGACATAGCGCTTGACCACCTCGATGGGTGAATCCAGATGCGTGAGCAGATGCGTTGGCACCGGCAGCACATCGGCAACGGCCGTCTCCCGCCAGCGGTTAGCTGCCTCGGGCTTTGGAAACCGCAGCGGCACAATCACATGCCCGGCTTTCGGAATGCGGCCTTCGGGGCCGTAGGTCAGATAGCGCACTCGCACCCACACGGCTTTGAGCGCGCGCAGGTCGGGACCTTGGATCTCTACCCGAACCTTCATGCCGGTGGTTTTGCCAATTTTGACAATGTAGGCAAACCAGTAGCCATCCGATCGGGCTGGAGCATCTTCATGGTGGGGCACCACGCTGATGCGAACCGTCACCCCCTTAAGCGATTCACCCGAGAGCAGCGTTGCCTCGGCGCTGACCTCAGGCACCATAATTTCTAGTTGCCGCGTCTGGTTGATCAGCTTTGGACTGCCGACGATCACATAGCGCTCAGGTTCATAGGTGGTGATATTCCATTCACCGGCAGCAAACTCTAGCCGATTGCCCGGTCGCTGCCGATACTGCCACTCTATCAGCAGCCAGACAACCACGGCCGCTAGCACCAGCAGGCCAATTAGCGTTCCCAAAATCCCTGCCATTCGGGGGTCTCCTTATCAGCACGGGGTGGCGTGCCAGATTACATCAGTACGAGTTGTATCGCACTCTTGAACCAGAGGCAATCAATGCAGTGCTTTCGCCCGCCTGGGCAGCCGCCAGGTGAGGATTCAGCCCAGGCGGTCAGCCCTGAATCGCCAGCACCCTGCAATTTTGACGTTTACAAAACTTAAAGCTTGCGTCACGATGCAGGTGTCGGCTCTCTCAATTTTAATCTCGGGCATCTTTCATGAATCAGCTAGCGCAGACGACTCAGGCCTTCCTATGGAGCCATATCTTGGCGATGTTCTTTGGTTTAGCCGGACTTCTGTGGGTGATGCCGCATCCTGAATGGTTGGCCGCTGTGCCCGCTGGTACGCAGCTCTTTCGCTGGAGCATGGCCGGGGGCGGCGTGATCTACATTGTGCTGGGTGCGATCGCGGTGGCGCTGTATGCAGCACATCATCTCGGTTACAAAGCCTTAATCATCTTTAGCCTAGCGGCGATCGGCATTTCGCTCACCAGCGAGCTGCTCGGCACCAGCACTGGCTTTCCGTTCGGCCATTACAGCTACCTCAACGGGCTAGGCTACAAAATTGCCGGGCTAGTGCCGTTTACAATTCCGCTATCTTGGTTTTACCTAGGTCTGTCGGCCTACTGTCTGGCCCGAGGCGCGCTGGTTAGCTCCCCCCGACAGTGGCTGCGACAGGGCCTAGCGGTGGTCTTGGGGGCAGGATTACTCACCGCCTGGGACTTTGTGCTGGATCCGGCCATGAGTCAAACTGCCTTACCGTTCTGGTACTGGCATCAGCCAGGCGCCTTTTTTGGCATGCCCTATCAGAATTTTTGGGGCTGGCTGGGCACTGGGATTGTCTTCATGGGCGTTGCTGCCTTTGGCTGGCGCCGTCTGCCGAGCACCTACGGGCTCTCGCGATCGCAGCTGAGCTTCTGGCTTTGGATGTACCTCGCTAACTTTGGCTTTGCACTGGTCATGAGCCTCTCAGCCGGGTTTGGGCGGCTGGCGCTGCTGGGACTGACGGTTGGGGTGATGCCGGCGCTGCTCTGCTGGTGGCAAACGCCGGCTGAGCCCTCAGCAGAGACTGCCAGCGCGCTTGCCGCTGAGCGGTGAGTTATTCCTTCCGGCTGGACCTCTGATGCTCGCAACGACAACGATGGATGCCTGCAGCTGGGTTAGCGCAATCGCGCTGCTGGCCCTGTTTTATCAGCTGCCGGCGGTGGCTCTCTGGCTGAGCCGGTTGCTGCAAGGACCCAGCCGTCGCCCACCAGTGCAGCCGGTTGCTGCAGGAGAACAGAAAAGCCCAAATAGCGGTGCCATCACTATCGTTGTACCCACGCTAAATGAGGCTGCCCGCATTGGTCCTTGCCTGGCAGGACTGCGCCAGCAGGGGGACGACGTGCGTGAAATTTTGATTGTTGATAGCGAGTCGCAGGATGGCACGCGCGAGCAGGTCAAAGCTGTTGCCGCGCAGGATTCGCGCTTTCAGCTGCTGAGCGACGCACCGCTGCCGCCAGGCTGGATCGGTCGTCCCTGGGCACTGCACACCGGTTTTTTGAACAGCTCACCTCACAGCCACTGGATTTTGGGCATTGATGCCGATACGCAACCAGCCCCGCAGCTCGCAGCCAGCCTAGCCAGCGCTGCCGATGCCGCAGGCTACGACTTAGTCTCTCTATCCCCCCGGTTTATTCTCAAAACTTGGCCAGAATGCTGGCTGCAGCCGGCCCTGCTGATGACGCTGCTCTACCGATTTGGACCGGTGGGTCAGCCGCCCCTGACAGCCGAGCGAGTGATGGCCAACGGTCAGTGCTTTCTCTGCCGGCGTCAGCTGCTGCGATCGCTAAACGGCTATACCGCTGCTCGCAGCTCTTTTTGCGATGATGTGACCTTGGCTCGCCAGGCTGCCCTGCAGGGGGCCAAGGTCGGCTTTTGGGACGGTGCTGAACTGCTGGATGTGCGCATGTATGAAGGCTTTTGGGAAACTTGGCAAGAGTGGGGCCGATCGCTCGATCTCAAAGATGCCAGTTCTCGGTCGCAGCTATGGAGCGATATTTGGCTGCTCTCAGCCGTGCAGGCACTACCCTGGCTGCTGCTGCCGCTTGGCTTTGGGGCTATCTACACCAATCTCGTCAGCCCAATGGTCTGGTGGCTACTGAGCGTCAACGGCAGCCTGATTGTCATCCGGGTTGCGCTGCTAGCAGCGCTGCGACCTAGCTACCGGCTAGAAGCTGGCGGCTGGGCCTTTTGGCTATCGCCGCTGGCTGACCCGCTAGCCACGCTGCGGATTGTGCTATCGGCGCTACAGCGCCCGACCCAGTGGCGCGGTCGCATCTATGCTACAAGCGTTGCTGACCGCTAGGCCTTAGACAGCAGCGCAAACAGGTCATCCTCGATGTCGTAGCCGAGCAAATGCGTCATCTGCTTCAGGCGATTGCGGCCTGCAACGTCATGAGTTTCTAGCCAGCGGTGCAGCACAAAAATCTTACGCATAACAAAAATTTCTAGCGCTTCGGGATTGTAGCGAATGCCGTCAATCGGGCTGAACTGGTGCGGCACGAGCATAGCCGTGTAGCGCGCCAGTTCGCCTGCTTCCCAATCTAAATAAAGCGGCAGCCAGGGATAGCGGCTGTCTAGCCGAATAAACCACAGCCGCACTTCTGGAACCTCTGAAAGCTCTCTAGGGTCGGAGGCTTCACGGGGATAGTCAATCTCAAACCGGATTGGCTCAGCCGCCTGTAGCGCAGGATTCGCAAGCAGCGGTGATAAAACCGTCTCAGCCGGCTCTAAATTGAGGGTCTGCATTTCCTCTGTGTTCACAGTAATGGTGTAGGTCATAAACCCCGTATGCTGAAATTGCCTTCCTCTATCAAACCAAGTTTCTAACCCCTATGGCAGCTCATCCTTCCGTTCATGCGCCTATTCGCGTCTGCATCACGCTAGGCACCCGACCCGAAGCGATTAAAATGGCGCCAGTCATTCAGCAGTTTCGGCAAGCGTCCGGTTTTGAGACACAGGTTGTGCTCACCGGACAGCATCGAGAGATGGTCGATCAGGTGATGCAGCTGTTTGAGCTTCAGGCCGATCGCGATCTTAAGATCATGCAGCCAAAGCAGACGCTGACTGAGATTACCTGCCGCAGCCTGCAGGGCCTAGAAACGCTGTTTAAGGAGCTTGCGCCTCAGATTGTTCTGGTTCAAGGCGACACCACCACCGCCTTTGCAGCGGCGCTCGCTGCTTTCTATCAGCAGATTCCCGTGGGTCACGTCGAGGCGGGACTGCGCACAGATAACATCTTTAATCCTTTTCCGGAAGAAGCTAATCGGCGGCTGATCTCTCAGATCACGACGCTGCACTTTGCCCCAACGGCGACCTCGGTCGCTAATATCGAAGCGTCGGGGACGGTCGGCGCTATCCATCAGACAGGCAACACGGTAATTGATGCGCTTTTAACCGTCGCTCAGAAGCAGCCGGCCTGCAAAGTCCCAGGCTTAGACTGGAGCCAGTATCGGGTAATTCTCTCAACCGTACATCGGCGCGAAAACTGGGGCACACCGCTGACCGATATCGCGCAGAGCTTTCTGCAGATTTTAGATAAGTTTCCTGATACGGCACTGCTGCTGCCGCTGCACCGCAATCCCACCGTGCGCGATCCGCTTACAGCTGCGCTCGGGGATCATCCGCGCGTCTTTCTTACCGAGCCGCTAGACTACGCTCAGCTCGTTGGAGCAATGCAGCGCTGCTATCTGCTGCTGACTGACTCAGGCGGCCTGCAAGAAGAAGCACCCGGCCTGGGTAAACCGGTGCTAGTTTTACGCGAGACCACGGAGCGTCCAGAAGCGGTTCAAGCCGGAACGGCCAAGCTGGTTGGCACTGACCCCAGCCGCGTAACGGCAGCAGCGGCCGAGCTATTGGGCAATGCCGCCGCCTATGAAGCGATGGCTAAAGCCGTCAATCCGTTTGGTGACGGTCAGGCTGCGAAGCGGATTGTACAGCTGGTCACAGACTACTTTAATCGCGAGTTATTCTAGTTGCGATTACTTTAGCTAATGCCTGGCTGATTGCTTAGCTACCGGCAGCTGGATCGGTCGGCGGCTCTGAGTCTTCATCGATGACAAGATTCTTTTTAGAGGCTTTTAACTCTTTCCAAAGGGCTCTAATTTGCTCGTAGGCGTCGGCCGAAGAAATTTTGCCACCCGTTTCTAGGCTACAAATCAGCGACACCCGGCTGGCAAATTCTTGTAAATTCGAATTAAATACCAGATTTTCTGGTGTGAATTTGCCCCGATAGGACGCCCTTGGCATGATGAAATTGTCTCGCTGCTGTTGAGGATTTTCTGCCACGGACTGGGCCCCCTGAATGTCTAAAAATCTTGCCAAGTGATAGCTTCATGATAGCAACCAGTTCTGAGTCGCCGGCTGCCAGTCATCGAGCTGCCTATTCAGCTGCCGACCTAGTCGCTCAAGCTACCCAGAGCGGATTGAATCTGCGCGATCGCAGCTTCTACTGTCTCAGCCGCTGTCACCGCATTCGGGGTGAGCGATTGGAAAAACTGGACTGCGAGCTCGCTCATCTGCAATAAAACCACCGGCCGTCCTGCTTTTAGCGCCAGCGCGACCTCAGCGACCGTCCCTGGCCCTAGCCCACAGGCAACCACCACCTGGCTAGTGAGCACGTTGAGCCCGTTACGGGCATTGCCTAGCCCGGTCAGAATGGGAACACTGACGTAGTCGGATAGCCCGGCTGCCTCAGTACCCGGCAAAATGCCGAGGGTTAACCCGCCAGCGAGCGCGGCACCGCGACTGGCAGCGTCCATCACTCCAGCATTTCGCCCCCCGGTTAGCAGCACCCAGTTGTGCCGCGCAATCTGCTGACCCAGCTCAAAAGCTGTCTGCTGTACCTGGGCGCTAGCGGTCTCTCCTGGTCCCATAACCCCGATAATCGGTCTGCGCGCCTGCATAAGCTATCTCGGTCTGTCGCTGAGCCAAAGCACTGGCGAAGCTATTTCAAATTGCTATGCTGAATTGAAGTTAAATCTAATGAAAGTTTAAGAAAAGCAGACGTCATCCGCTAATTTCTTTTACTCTACACAAAGCTGTCCAAGTTCGCTCCTGGTAGAGGCATATCCGTTATCGATCCAATGGTTTGCCGATGAAACGCACCTCTCGTCCCAGCTTGGGACTTTTTTCGTCTGTTCGATGGCGGCGACGGCTCCTGCCTAGCTGCTTGGGGCTAATCGCAGCGATTGGGCTACAGACCGCTGCGAGCGCTGCCGAACGCATCACGCTCAAAGTTGGACCGCTCAGCCAGAGTATCTATCTCGAAGATTTAGCAGTTTTTGCCCGCACGGGTACGGTACCAGAGCGGCTACAGCTATACCGCTCGGTACTGACGCCGGAAGTGCAGCAGGCGCTAGGCAATCGCCTGGCGCTCGATCCGGCCATGAGCCAGCGGATGATTGACGATATTCTGGCTTCACCCAACGGAGAGCTGCTGTTAGATACGCTAGCCACCGTTGCACCTGATCTAACGGTTGAGCAGCTCCAGGCCGCGATTAGAATTGCCGCCAATCAGGCCGAGGGACTTAGCCTCATCAGCATTTTGCAAGCGGTGCCGCAGGAAACGCTAGAAGTGGATGTCACAGCTGCGATCGCGCTATTGTCGCAGCTGAACCTGTCACGGCTGCAGGGTCAGGCGCTCAGCAGCGTGCTGGCTAACGAGCTGCTCGATGCCACCCCAACGCCGCTGCCGCGCAACCTTGATCCAGCCCGACAGGGCGTACAGCCGATAGAAGAGCGCACGCTAATTTTTTACGATCGCAGTCGCAAGCGGTCAATCCCAGTTGATGTCTACTGGGGACAGCAGACGCAGCCCGGACCAATGGTGGTGCTCTCGCACGGGTTTGGGGCCGACCGGCGGTTTCTGGCATACCTGGCCACTCATCTCGCCTCTCACGGCGTCACCGTAGTCTCGATTGAGCATCCTGGCAGCAATGTCGAAGCCCTCACACAGGTCGCCCTTGATCCCGGTCTGCTAGAGCAGCCAAGTCGGATCCTGCCGGCCACCGAATTTCTGGATCGACCGCGCGACGTCAGCCATGTGCTCGATCGGCTGACTTGGATGAACCAAACCCGCACGGCTTTTGCCGGTCGATTTAACACTGCAGAAGTGGTACTAATAGGTCATTCGCTGGGGGGCTATACAGGCCTAGCGCTGGCCGGTGCTCAAATCGACCTGAGTCACCTCAATCAGTTCTGCGACGAGCTGCAGCCGGTTGGACTGACCCCGGCTGACTGGCTACAGTGCGCGGCAGTTGAGCTACCTGAGAAGCAGGCGGACCTGAGCGATCCGCGCATTATTCAAGTGATGGCAATGAACCCGCTGGTCGGTCAGCTGTTTGGTGAAGCCGGGCTATCTCAGGTCAGCGTACCTACGGTTATTTTGACTGGCACCCAAGACAGCGTTACCCCAACGCTGAGCCAGCAGCTAATGCCGTTTACCCAGCTATCTCAGCCTAAATATTTAGCAGTTGTGATTGGCGGCACTCATCTGAGCGTTGGCGACCCGGACAACATCAACCAATCGCTGACTCAGGTTCCCTTTATGCCAGAGCTGCATGGCGAGCAAAGCATCGAGCTGCGACGCTTCCTCAAGGGCATGGCGCTGGCCTTTGTCATGCAGCAAACGCCAGAAGCTGAGCGCTATGCTCCCTTCCTCAGCTCAGCCTATGCTCAGCAGTTTTCTACCGAAGCACTGTCGCTGCGATTTACGCAAACTCTGCCTGACAGCGTTCTTAGCTGGCTGCGCCTGATTCAGCAAACCCCGATCGGGTCGCAGCCAAGCCTGACAGTGGCTGCCTCCTGGCTTCATCTCGAAGCGCTGGGCGCAAAGCATCGACTCGGTCGCTGGCAGCAGCAAGTAACGGCCTATCTAAACCAGGAACATATTGCCATTACGGTACTGCAGTGGCCGCTGCCGACGCTTTTGCTTTGACGCCGCTCATTGCAGCAAGTGAGTGCTGGGCGGCGTTCGGTTAGGCAGCGACTCTGGCAGGATGGCGCCGCTGAGCTCGGCATTGCGAAAGTTAGTGTGATACAGATGAGCATTCATCATTACCGCATCTGTGAGAATGGCATCCGACAGATTAGACCAGTTGAGCTTTGTGCGGTAGAGCGTCGCCCCGCGCAGGTTAGCGCTGCGCAGTGAGCTCCAGCTGAGGTTAGCGCCGCGTAAGTTCGCTTGAATAAGCACCGTGTGTCGCAGGTTGCAGCCATTGAGCCGGGCTCGCGTCAGGTCGGCTTGAGTAAAGTTGGCTCGCTCTAGCGAAGCCCCGTTGAGCATAGCGCCAATCAGCCGCGCTTTGTTAAAGATGGCTCGGCTCAGCGAAGCGCCTGCTAGATTAGCCTGATCGAGCGTAGCGCTGGTCAAGTTAGCAGCAGTAAGCCGCGCTCGGCTCAGGCTAGCCTCTGTGAGGTGAGCACCGCAAAAAATGGCTCCTTCAGCATTGGCTTCATTGAGAATGGCTTCGCCCAGCTGAGCCTGACTCAGGTCGCAGCGCTGCAGACCAGCGCTGCGCAGTCCCGCCTCTCTGAGGTCGGCAGCAATTAAGTTGGCCTGGGTAAGATTAACGTTGATTAGGTTGGCCTGTCTGAGCCGTGCGCCCTGTAGATTGGCACGCACTAGCGCCGCTTCTCGCAGATTGGCGCCGGTCAGATCGCTACCGGCGAGGTTCACATTCTCCAGCCGAGCCTGGCGCAAATCAATGCCCGCTAGCGACTGCTGAGATAGATCTGCGTCGATTAGCTGCACTGCTTGGAAGTTGCGATCGCCCACCTGATAGCGCCGGATGAGCTCAGCCGCCGTTAGGACTGTGCCCTGCAGCGATTGAGACAGAGTGGAGTGAGTCATGAAACCAGTGACCGGTCAACAGCTGACAAAATTGATACCGACAAAATTGCTAGAAAAATTGGTACACAGTACAGAATGCCCGCTCAGCCAGCCGAGCTGCCAAAATTCCGCAAAATCATTTCGCAAAATTACTGTTGCTGACGCTGTCGCTGTCTGGGGGAATTCTGCGTGAATACGGTCAAAGTGAATACAGTCAAAAGGCGCTAGATTCCGGGCAAAGACTTAACCCTTTGCAACCAGAGCAGGTTAACAACTAGTCGAGAGCTGCCCCAATCTGAGAGAATAAAGGTCCTAAGCAGACTCAAATTGGCAACCCCATAGGCGAAGGACTTCACCATGCCCGAGAATCTCAGAAGCCAGGTAGTGACTCAAGGCGTCCAGCGCAGCCCCAACCGCGCCATGCTGCGGGCGGTCGGCTTTCAAGATGGCGACTTTAATAAGCCGATTGTAGGCCTTGCCAACGGCTACAGCACGATTACGCCCTGCAATATGGGGATTAACAGCCTGGCGCTGCGGGCGGAGCAGGCGCTGCGAGATGCCAGCGCCATGCCGCAAATGTTTGGCACCATCACCATCAGCGACGGCATCTCGATGGGCACCGAAGGGATGAAATATTCGCTGGTCTCGCGCGAGGTGATCGCCGACTCGATTGAGACAGCCTGCATGGGGCAGAGCATGGACGGGGTACTTGCCATTGGCGGCTGCGACAAAAATATGCCAGGAGCCGTGATTGCGATCGCGCGCATGAATATTCCTGCCGTGTTTGTCTATGGCGGCACTATCAAGCCGGGTCACCTCAACGGCAAAGACCTGACGGTAGTCAGCGCTTTTGAAGCCGTGGGTGAATACAGCGCTGGCAAAATCAGCGAGCAAGAGCTGATGGAGGTGGAACGCCACGCCTGCCCTGGTGCTGGTTCCTGTGGCGGCATGTATACCGCTAATACGATGTCTTCAGCGATTGAGGCTATGGGCCTGAGTCTGCCCTACTCTTCTACGATGGCAGCTGAGGATGCCGAGAAGGCCGACAGCGCTGAAAAGTCTGCGTTTGTGCTGGTAGATGCCATTCGACAGCAGATTTTGCCCAGCCAGATTCTTACCCGCAAAGCGTTTGAAAACGCCATGGCAGTGATTATGGCCGTGGGGGGCTCAACCAATTCCGTTCTACACCTGCTGGCCATTGCCCATGCAGTGGGTATAGACCTCACTATCGACGACTTCGAAACCATTCGCGCTAAAGTCCCGGTCTTCTGCGATCTGAAGCCGTCAGGCCGCTACGTAGCCACTGACCTGCACCGGGCCGGCGGCATTCCGCAGGTAATGAAGATGCTGCTAGCCAACGGGCTGCTGCACGGCGATGCCCTGACGGTGACGGGCCAAACGGTTGAAGAGGTGCTGGCAGACGTCCTAGCCGAACCGCGCGCCGATCAGGATGTGATTCGCCCCTTTGAGCAGCCAATCTATGCGCAGGGCCACCTTGGCATCTTGAAAGGCAATTTGGCCACAGAGGGCGCGGTCGCCAAGCTCACGGGCATCAAAAAGCGGCAGATCACCGGCCCGGCTCGCGTGTTTGAGTCGGAAGAAGACTGCCTCGATGCAATTTTAGCTAAGCAAATTCAGGCCGGCGACGTCATTATTGTTCGCTACGAGGGTCCCAAGGGCGGCCCCGGCATGCGAGAAATGCTGGCGCCGACCTCGGCAATTATTGGTGCGGGCCTAGGCGATGCGGTGGGCCTGATCACAGACGGACGCTTTTCGGGCGGCACCTACGGCATGGTAGTGGGCCATGTCGCGCCAGAGGCAGCCGTTGGCGGCGCGATCGCGCTGGTGCAGGAAGGCGATTCTATTACAATTGACGCCGATGCGCGCCTGCTGCAGCTGAATGTGTCTGACGACGAACTTGAGCGCCGCCGGGCTGATTGGACGCCCCCGGAGCCACGCTACCAGCGCGGGGTGCTAGCCAAATATGCCAAACTGGTCTCCTCCAGCAGTCAGGGGGCAGTCACCGACAAAGCGCTCTAGCAAGCTGAGGAGGCAGGCATGAGTCAGACGCCTAAAATTCTAGATCCCGGTGCAACCCATACCTTGATATTGAACTTAATCTCCAAGCTCACTCTCAGCTGCGCTTAAGCTTCAGCCGCTATTTCTAGACAGGTAAGCATTTGAGAGCGCAGCATGATCTTACTTCCTCGAGTTTCTTCCGCGATCGCAGCAACGCTGGGCCTGTGCCTGATGGTTGGCTGCACCTCTGACCCTGTAACCTCGGTTGATGAAACCACTCCAGCCGTCTCTGCTGAGACAGTCCCTGCTGAAACGCCCTCTGCTGAAACACAGGCTGCTACCGCTCCTAGCGAGGGGCCAGCAGCCGTCTTTGCCGAGGACGGGGTTGCCATTCGCGGGGCGGACTCGGTGGCTTACTTCACGGTGGGTGAGTACGTGCCAGGCAGTGCCGACTTTACACACGACTGGGGCGGGGCGACTTGGCAGTTTGCCAGCGCTGAAAATCGCGACCTATTTGCTAGCAACCCCGAGCAGTATGCGCCGCAGTACGGCGGTTTCTGCGCCTGGGCGGTGAGTCAAGGTAGCGTCGCACCGATTGACCCAACCGCTTGGAGAATTGTCGATGACAGACTCTATCTCAACGTCAGCCCCAGTATTCAAGAGCGCTGGGAGAAAGACATTCCTGGCAACATCGCCAAAGCTGACCAAAACTGGCCAGGCGTGTTGAATAACTAGGCGTGCTTGCCGCTATTAGTCAACTTCGTCGAGCAAGGTTGCGATCGCCAGCTGGCCGTGATACTCCGTGGTGATCCCCTGGGCCATGACGTTGACCACCTGCCCGCGCTTGAGGCAAATGCGAAACGTCAGCTCAAACAGGCTGTGCTTGCCCTGTAGGCACTGCTCAATGGCAGCCATGACGCGATCGCGATCTTCGTAGGCAATTAGGCTGGCAATCGACGGCAGCTTTAGCAGCTCGCTGCGCGGATAGTCAAACAGCTGCGCCAGTTTGGCATTGACATAAACAAACCGGTTGTCCTGCAGCAGACCAGTACCAATTAGCGGTGTCTTCATCAGGTGGCGCACATAGTCTTGGCTGTGCGCTAGTCGCTCTTGCAGATCGCGGTTGGCGCGACTCAGATGCATACTTTCTAACAGCAGCGCCATCTGATCGGCAATGGCCAGCATCAGTTCGCTATTTTGCAGTGTGAAATGTCGAGTCTCGGGATGGGTTAGCGTCAAAATGCCATAGACCTGCTGATCGCGCAGCAAAGGCACACAGAGCGCGGAGCGTACCTTATAGGGCTGCTCAGGCAGATTAATCCAGCGCTCGTCTAAGGCCGTATCGCCAATCGAGACCGCACTTTGATGCCGACAGACCCAGCCGGCGAGTCCCCTTTCTAAAACGCTACCCACCAGCATAGTGCGCTCTTCTTCGGTTGTACCAGAGCGGGCCAAAATGCTCTCGGTAACGATCTGCTGTTCGTCTAATAAAAAGATGCTGCCAGTATCAGCCTGCGTGATCTCGACTGCGGTATCCAACGTTTGCTTCAGCGTAGCTTTGAGCATCAGCTTGCCGGTGGTTGCGCGCGATAGTGCAATGTGGTTCTTTAACCACTGCAGCTGCTTGTGATAGGCCGTATTCTCTGCCTTGAGCAGCTGCAGCTCGCGCTGCAAGGTCTGTAGATCGGTAGACTGGCTGCTGCCCGACGGCTGAACCTGATGGGCCGCGAACTGAGACAGCGACACCAGGCCGCGCAGCAGCTGCAGTTGCGTATCTGGCACGCTATCCGAGCGCGTCAGCTGATTAACGGTTTTATAGAGCGATTCCAGCTCAGACACGAGCGCAGCGCGTAGAGAATCCTGACTGTCCATTGCGGCCTTTGCAGGTAGGCGATTTGCAGCGAAGCTAACCGCATCATACAGGGGGATTTTAGAATCGCGATAAGCTAGAAAAACATCCTTACATTCCTCTTTAATTTTAATGACTCCGCTGTTTTGGAAACGATTGCGCCGCAACCTGCTTTGGCTAGGGCTGCTGTTTGCAGTTTGGCTGCTGTGCAGCGGTCAGGCGCTGGCTGATTCGCTGACTGAGCGATTGGAGGCGTTTCCCGACTGGCACAGCAAGCCTGCCGTGCAGCCTTCTGAGGGCGATTTAGTCTATCCGACCTGGCTGGAAGGGACCTGGCAGATGACCTCTACCCTAGTTGAGATGCAGGCCCCGCTTGCTCCTGAACTGATGACGCCGGGGTTTGAAGGCAATCGGCAGTTTCTCAATCAGCCAGTAGTGGCACCCATTCGATTTGTGACCGCTCGCGCCGGCAGCGGCAGGTTTCTCAATCGGCTGCTCAATACGCAGGTCAATGTTGTTTCAGACCGCGCCTTCAACAGTCTTAGCTTAGCTCGGGCCTATCTAGGTGACGACTGGGTGGAAGCAGTCAAAGTCGATCCCAACAATCCTAATCGGCAGATTACGTTCTTAAAGGACAGCCAGCAGCTGATTTCGACTGTCACCGGGCGGCGAGTAGAAATACCGTCTGAAAACGACTTTGTCACCACTGAAATTTTTCAGCAGTTTTTTCGCGGCGGCCGCCCCTCGGTCTACCTCAATCAGGTAGAAAACACGACCGCCTATCACCATAGGTCAGATCTAGACAGCAGCCCTGCGATCGCAGCCGAGCAGGTGACCGCCATCTACCTATCGCCGCAGGATCCCGACTACTTTAAGGCGATCGATCAGCCGGTGGCACTGTACCGCTATCAGCTGGAGTTTCGTCACGCGGCGCTATAGCGGCGCTCACAATAGCGCTGTCCTGATGCGGCGCTAATATCGATAGGAGCGATAGCGATCGGGCTCACGTCTGTAGCGCCGACGCGGGCTGCGTCCCTGCCCTTCTACATAGCGCTTTAGCTGCTGAGCCATGCGCCGCAGCCCCTGCTTTTCATCCTGGCGAATAAACGGCAGAAATACCTTAGACAGCAGCCCCGAAAACGTTTCGCGGTGTAGATAGCGCGTTCGTCCGGGCGTAATCTCTTGGAGTTCAAAGATATGCTCGCTGCGCAGCCCAGGAATTTTTGACACCCACTTGAGACAGACGCCCGGCTGCATCACCGTGACAACCGGCTGAAATTCAGTCTCCTCATCGCCCTCTAGCCGCTGCATTGCTAGAAAGACTTCCTGTCCGGGCGCAAATCTTAGACTGGTATCACAGTCAAACAAAAACGTATTCCAAAGGCGCCAATCTTCCTTACGAATGAGCGCGTCCCAAACGCGCTCTGCAGGCGCATTGATTTCGATTTCTGCATATAGGCTGGGCATGACTCGATACCGTTTTGAGCAACCGTGGAGAGCAGCAGCGAAGCAGCAACTCAGTATCAAACAATTCGATTTAAGATCCCTTTGCAGCGTACCATTTTCTAAGCCTGCCCTTTTTTAGCAGTGCTAAAGCCCACTCTAAAGAGAACCTTTGTCAATATGGTCAGCCTGACGCCAAACCCTAGCTTTAGTTTAACCATTCGCCTCAAACTGCCCAACTATGCTGGCATGCTAGCCAAAGTAACGCAGGCGATTGCTGAAGCCGGTGGCAGCTTAGGACATATCGACGTCGTTACGCGCACGCGGCAGGACGTGGTGCGCGACATCTCAGTAGATGCGTCGAGCACCGAGCACGCTGAGCAAATTGTCAATCTAGTGCAGGCACTAGATGCCATTGAAGTCATCAAGATTTATGATCGCACCTTCGCCCTACATGAAGGCGGCAAAATCCACGTCGAACCTAAAATTGGCCTGCGCAGCCAGGACGATCTAGCGATGGCTTACACGCCAGGCGTGGGTCGCATCTGTACCGAAATCGCCAATCATCCTGAGCGGGTCTACGACCTGACAATCAAGTCGAACATGGTGGCCATTGTCACCGATGGTAGCGCCGTTTTAGGCTTAGGCAATCTAGGTCCAGCCGGGGCGCTGCCGGTGATGGAAGGCAAAGCCATGCTGTTCAAAGAATTTTCAGGGCTAGACGCCTTTCCCATTTGCTTAGATACGCAGGATACGGACGAAATTGTCGAGACCGTAAAGCGAATTGCGCCCGTATTTGGGGGCGTCAATTTAGAAGATATCAGCGCGCCGCGCTGCTTTGAGATTGAGGCACGGCTGCAGCAGGCGCTAGATATTCCCATCTTTCATGACGATCAGCACGGCACGGCCATCGTTAGCCTAGCAGCGCTGATCAATGCGCTCAAAGTAGTGGACAAGGAGTCCCGCATTGGCGATATTCGCTTGGTAATCAACGGTGCCGGAGCAGCTGGCCTGGCGATGGCTCGACTGTTTCGGAAAGCCGGCGTGACCAACATTTTGGTTTGCGATTCTAAAGGCATTGTCAGCCGCGATCGCGCTGACCTAACGCCACAAAAGCAGCAGGTGGCCGTTGCAGAAGCCGGTACGCTGGCTGATGCTATGCGCGGTGCTGACGTGTTTATGGGCGTTAGCGTGCCAGGCGTGGTCACCGTTGAGATGGTGCAGTCGATGGCAAAGGACCCGATTGTCTTCGCGATGGCAAACCCAGTGCCCGAGATTCAGCCCGAACTGGTCAGCGATCTTGTGGCCGTGATGGCGACCGGACGCAGCGACTATCCCAATCAGATCAATAACGTACTGGCTTTTCCGGGCGTGCTGCGCGGCGCGATCGACTGCCGTGCCGAAGCGATTACGGCCACCATGTTCTTGAATGCGGCCCATGCGATCGCCACCTTGATCCCCGAGAGCGAGCTGCGTCCCGATCACATCGTCCCCTCGGTGTTTGATAAGCGCGTCGCCCCAGCAGTGGCAGCAGCAGTACAGCAGGCTGCTCGCGATGCCGGCGTCGCTAGAAACTAAACCTTTAGAAAGCTGCAAGGAAATAGCTAAAGCGCTACCCTTAAAAGTTAACTGTCTTCCGGTAACTCGAAGAAGACACTGCTTTGACTTGACCACCTGATACTAAGGGCTTGCCTACGCAGCGGTTGCTATCAGCGTCGCTCAACTCAGCGTAATACGCTACCGCTACCGAACTGTATAGGGAGCCTGATTATGCTGGCAGAGCAGCTACCCTTTAAAGCGTCACGGGCATCTCGATTGGCCTGGCTATGGCCGATTGCCATTCTTGGTATAGCTGCAATAGCGCTGAACCTCAGAATGATTCGAGACGGCTTGAATGGTCAAGTCGATCTGATTTGGCACGTCACTTGGCTACAGCATTTTTCCAAACAGCTGCTAGAAGGCAGCTGGTATCCGCGCTGGCTAGCCGGCACCAACTACGGGTATGGCAGTCCTACCTTTGTGTTTTACCCACCTCTGGTGTATTACGCCGGTACAGCCTTAAAGGCGTTAGGTCTAAGCGTTGAACAGACAGTCACCGTTCTATTTTCCCTGGCGATTTTTCTATCCGGGCTCACTTTCTATCTCTATGGCAAAAGTCGCTGGTCAACGATTCCGGCGCTAGCTGGTGCACTGGCCTACATGGGGATGCCCTATCTGGCTTTCACCACCTATCAGGTGGGCAGTCTTTCGTCGATGGTTGCGATCGCCTGGCTGCCGCTGGGCTGGTGGCTGACAGAAAAAACGGCGCGGCAAGCTGCCTGGGGAATTGGGCTGGCTCTATTTTGGACCATGCTGACCCTGACCCACATGCCAACGCTGCTGATCTGCTTTATCGGTTGGCTGCCCTGCATTTTTATTCTCTATCGCAGTCGCAGCTGGACAATCTTATTCAATTTGGTAAAGTCAGCTGCTCTAGGAATAGGGATGGCGTCATTCTATTTACTGCCTGCCCTGCTAGAGAAAAAGCTGGTCAATATTGATGCGATGAAGGACATTGGCGGCGGCTTTCGCAACATGATGATTGGCTCATCGGCGCTGCCGATTTTGCCGCTCAGCCTTGATTATGGCTTTTCGCATGTGTTTATTCATCAGGCGCTGATAATCCTCATTCTGACTGCTGCGGCCGTGCTGCTCTATCGAGTAGATGCTCGCATTGCCCGAGAAGGATGGCTTTGGTTTGGGTTTGCAGCAGCTATCGCTTTTTTTATTAGCTCACTCTCTTGGCCGCTCTGGCAGCTCAGCCCAACGCTACAGCGCGTGCAAAGCTCAACTCGGCTGCTGCCGATCTTTTCTTTTCAGGCAGCGGCGCTACTCGGGCTGGTTACCAGTGGAACTCTAAAGCTGCGCAATAAGTTTTTCAAGCTGTGTCTAGCAGCGGTGATTGCGCTGCTGCTGCTGGCTAACTTTAGTTTTGCCTACAAAATCTCTCGAAAGTTTCCTGCCCTGCACAATCCAGGCAGAGCTAATCTAGAATATCTGGATTATTTCAAAACGGCGCTTTACGCCCCCCATCCTGACAAGCTGATAGATGTCCCTGAATATCGACCGCTCTTGCCCAGTGGTAAAGCCGTACCCAAGCCGGTGATAGGGCAGCCTCGGCTATCCGTGGTCAAAGGCCAGGCTGATACCAAGCTTCAAGCCTGGCAAAGCTACCACAGAGCCTTTCAAGCAGAGGTATCGGCAGAGTCACTGATCCGAATACGCACCTACTACTATCCTGGCTGGCAGCTATGGGTTAACGGCCAGCAACAGACCATAGAGGTGCTAGACGATGGCACGATAGGCGTCAGACTGCTGCCCGGCAGCTACGCTATCCGGCTGGGCTTTCAGCGAACAGCTGCTCTGACAATCGGTCTCCTCCTGAGCTTCGTCTGCGCTGTCTACCTCGTCTACTTCGACAGACAGCTAGGTCGCTTTTGGACACCTGCGCGCTAGAAACACGGTCACTATAAGCCTGAATAGATCGTAGATGGTAAATAATAAGAAGCGTTGTGCAAACTTTCATCCACTATGGCTATTCCCCAAAATCTAACCACCCTCGATGGCCAACCGCTGCCGCCGGACGCGCTAGAAGGCAAGGCCGTTCTGTTTGTGAACGTTGCCAGTAAGTGCGGTCTGACGCCGCAGTACAGCGGCCTAGTCGAGCTCGACCAGGCGTATAGCGACCTCGTTGTTGTCGGAGTACCCTGTAACCAGTTCGGCAGCCAAGAGCCCGGCAGTCCCGAAGAAATCAAAGATTTCACCCAGTCTAAGTACGACGTTGATTTTACGCTGCTCGAAAAGCAGGACGTCAACGGTCCCAACCGCAGTCCGCTCTATCAGTTTTTGGTTGGAGACGGTCCTGATATCGCCTGGAACTTTGGCAAGTTTGTGATCAGCCGCGATGGCGAAGTGGTGGCTCGCTTTGAGCCCCAGACAGCCCCCGACGATCCTGAGCTCAAAGCGGCCGTTGAAAAAGCGCTGGGGTAGCGCCTGAGCCGCTTCGCCTAGCCAGCGCGATCGCAGCTGCGATCGCGCTGCTTCTATCTCTGGGCGGCTGCTGGCCAATCGCGCATATATTAAACTGAGCGTTGTACCTCAATCGAGAAGATCTCATGTTAGACGAACAGGCCAAAAAGACAATGCTGCGCAAGATCCCTCACGGCATCTACGTCTGCGGCGTCAAAGATGGCGATGAGCTCAACGGCTTTACCGCCAGCTGGGTGATGCAGGCTTCTTTTACGCCACCGCTTGTCATCAACTGTGTTAAGTCTGACTCTACTTCTCACGCCATGATCAAATCCAGCGGAGTCTTTGCCCTCAGCGTGCTGGAAGCCGGCCAAAAAGAGATTGCGCAAAACTTCTTCAAGCCAATTCGCCGCGTTGGCAATAAGTTTGAAGACGTCGAATTTTACACAGGCGAAGAAACCGGCTGCCCTATCATCAAAGCCTCGCTGGGCTACGTTGAATGCAAAGTGGTAGGCAGCGTCGCTGAGGGCGACCATACCGTCTTTGTGGGCGAAGTTATTGGCGCTGGCGTTCATAAGGACGGTGAGCCGCTGCTGCTAGAAAGCACAGGTTGGAACTACGGAGGATAGACATGCCGCTCATCAAAGTTCAAACTTCAGTCGAAGGACCCGCTAAAACCACTGTCGAAGCTTTGCTCAAAGATCTCTCAGCTAGCCTATCCAAGCATCTTGGTAAGCCGGAGTCATACGTCATGACGGCATTCGAGCCGAGCGTTCCCATGACCTTTGCCGGCACCACAGATCCGGCCTGCTTCATTGAAATAAAAAGCGTGGGCACCATGGGCGGCGGTAAAACTAAAGCCATGAGTCAGGACTTCTGCGCCAAAGTGCAAGCAGCGCTAGGCGTGCCAACTGATCGCACCTATATTGAATTTGCCGATGCTCAAGGCGCGATGTGGGGCTGGAATGGAACAACTTTCGGCTAGCGGTATCATCTTTAGCGTTCCTTTATTGATATTCACAGGGCTTTTACGACGTGGCCCAGATCAAAAGGGTAGAGTAAATTTAATTCCTGAACAAAACCCGTGCTGAAAGCTCTATGGGTAAAGCCCTGGCAAGCCTGCCAGGGCTATTTTATTGGCCTTTTAAGATGCAGCCTGCCACCAATAGCGCCGGCCGCCTGAGTGAGAATAGCGACGATTGCTGAGCGCGCTCTAAGCGGTCTCACCTTTAACGGGCTAGCGATCGCTACGCCGCCGCTACGATGGCAAAATCGCTGGCATCAGCCCGCTAACTTAGACTAACGAAGCTTTAACCCGTCTTTACTATGTTTTACAGCGTTTTTACAGCGGCTGACTGGCGTCTGCTCTACAGTAAAGATGGCTCCTGAAAATCTCACTGTCCACCGACTTTTTATACAGAAACCCTACTTCTTATACGGACATCCCTATAGCTAACCTGCCCCAGTCGCTGAGCGACTGGGGTTATTAATTACTGACATTTCCGCTAACGGTCTAAACTGGCTCACCATCTAAGAGTTCAATCTTGCCAGACTCTCTGACGCATTCTAAACGCCACCGCTGCCCGCTCACTTTGCCTGGCAAAAAGCCCACTACCGTCAAATAAGACTCCCGTCCTTCATAGTCGACCTTCAGCAGTAGCTCACCTCGGCTCTGGCTGACAATCAGCGCGGTTATTTCAAACTCGCCCTCCTGCGCCCAGGGAGGAAGCGACTGGTCTGTCTCTCGATCGGCAGTGCGCGCCACTGCAGAAATATTGTCATTTTCGTTTGAAGTAGCCATAGTCTTACTCGCAGTTGGTGTACAGGATAGACCCCTCACTATTCTGGCGGATAATTTTGCTGAGCCTATCACTTTTTTAAATAAACTATCGTCTGACTGCTCACAGTATCGTTGCCAGCACGGATTTTCGGGATGATCCGCAATACAAATTGAGCAGCGTTTTGTATCGCTATCTTTAGGCGCCCTTCACGGAGATTTACATAGCGTTTACGGACACTGCCAAGCAGATCGCTTAGATTAAATGCAGATGTTCGGTTTATGCCGACTGTGCTTGTGTCCTTCCTGACACAGTTTCTCTAACGCCTACATATTTTTAACGGTCTATATTTCACGCTCTATTGCCAACTCTATATTGTCGACCGCCTGTCGACGTCACCCTATGTGTAATCAGCCCCGGCTAGCCTGCCGGGGTTATTTAATTGGCTTGAAGCTGGATGACTGACCGTCTCTAGAAAGGAACATCTGGGCCAGACTGGGAAGATTTAGGGGCAGTGTCTGCAGCGCCCTCAGTAGAATCTTCTAAGCTGACTATCTGACCGTTGAAGAACTGAGCAAAGCTTTTAACGCTGCGCTCAAACTCGCTATCAATTGCCATGGTCAGAGTTTCTTCAGGGGCGTCCACGGCAGGTGATGCAGTCTCTGCCGCCGGAGCAGGATCAGCTTCAGTCGGCACAGGCATCATAGCAGTCGGCACAGCGGCCGGTACTGCTTCAGCTGGGTCAGCCGCAATCACTTCTAGGGCGACCCGCAGCTTGTGACCAAACACAGCCGCGAAAGCGGCTTCTAGGTTGGGCACCCGATCTTGAGCTAGCTTATACAGGCGATCTGACTTAAAGCCGACGCGGGCTTCTGCGCCATCTAGCGCTAGCAGCTTACCTTGCTGCCTCATCAGCATGCGGGTGGCGCGAGAGCTAAGTTTGGCCAGCACCTGCAGCCAGATGTCTTCGATACTCTTGCTGGCAGCCACGGGGGCCGGGGCAGATGCAGCTGGCCGATCGGCCGGTGGTGCAGCTGATTCTGGCTCTTGTTTAGGTGGTGAGGCAGCAGGCGGCGCCGATTTCGGCGGGGCCGGCGCCGGTGAAGGCGAGCCTGAGTTGGCAGGATGAGCGATCGCACTGGTCTCACCCAGCTGCTCAGCCGCACCTAGCGCAGTAGGCAGCAGCCCCATCAGCGTAATTTCCAACCACAGGCGCGGCTGCGTCGTATTTTTAATTTGCACTTCAGCCGCGCGCAAATGCTGCTGGCTGGTCAACAATAGCGGAATAGACAGCGCCTCAGCCAAGCGACCCATGTCAGCCCAAGTTGGCGGCGTGACAGCCACCAGATCTTGCCGGTGCGGTGCCGTTTTAGCAATCAGCAAATCGCGGTAAAAGCCCACGAGACTCTGCAGCACAATCAGCGGTTCACGACCGCGATCCATCAGGTGCCTGGCGCGCTCTAGCAGCTGTGAGCTATCGTCTGCGGCAATCGCGCGCACGAGGGCCAGCAGATCACGCTCTGGCACGGCCCCGACTAGATCCCAAACGCGCTCTACCGTAATTTCGCCCTCGAGCAGCCCTAGCTGATCGAGCAGGCTTTCAGCATCGCGCAGACCGCCTTGCGAAATCTGCGCCACCAGCTGCACCGCATCCGGCGCGATCGCAATCGCTTCTTTTTCAGCAATCAGGGTGAGATGCTGCACCATATCCGCTAGCGGAATGCGGCGAAAGTCAAAGCGCTGGCAGCGAGAAATAATGGTTGGCAGCACGCGCTGCGGATCGGTAGTTGCCAAAACAAACACTACTCGCTCTGGCGGCTCTTCCAGCGTTTTTAGCAGCGCGTTGAACGCAGCGGTGCTGAGCATGTGTACTTCATCAAGAACATACAGCTTGTAGCGACACTGCACCGGGGCAAACTGGGCCCGCTCAATCAGCTCTCGAATATTATCGACGCCAGTATTGCTCGCCGCGTCGATTTCGACGATGTCAAGCGCGGCCCCTTCGGCAATTTCGCGACAGACCTGGCAGCGGCCGCAGGGTTCTGGGGTGGGGCTGCTGGCCTGCAGACAGTTGAGCGATT
Organism: Leptolyngbya sp. SIO4C1; assembly: GCA_010671975.1. GTDB lineage: Bacteria > Cyanobacteriota > Cyanobacteriia > Phormidesmidales > Phormidesmidaceae > SIO4C1. The sequence goes on from JAAHIA010000008.1 coordinate 26,763, forward strand.
TGGCTAAGATTCTGGCGCTAGAGGTTTTACCGGTGCCTCTCGGGCCGCAGAATAGGTAGGCTGGCGCTATTCGATTTTGACGCAGCGCGTTAGCCAGCGTTGTTGCGATCGCGGCTTGCCCCACCAGCTGCGCAAACGTTTGTGGACGGTATTTATGATGTAGGGGTTCATAGTCCATAGGAACTACGATAGCGTCTCAGCTTTGCAATTGCGCACAGGCCCGAGAATTAACCAGCTCAAGATCTAGTCGGCTTGACAGGCGGCTCTCAGGCCCCTAGCCCCCTTAAGAGAGTAATAGATCTAGCACAAACGTGTCGGCATCGTGAATCGACTGCTGGCGCTGCAGCCGTAGCTGCGCTGCCGTTGGCTGCGACTGTGAACCGCTGGCGGCATAGCCATTGACATAGGCATCAACCAGGCGATCAAACAGCGGCCTGAGCGCAGCGGATAGCTCCTGACGAATCTCTGCTTGCGTAGCATAGCAGTCGACAAACTGCCCCATCGCTTGAATTAGCTGCGTATTCTCACATTGGCTCATAGCATGGCGCTGCTGCAGCGCTGCCCAGCAGGCTTCAAACGCTTCAATTCCGGTTAGCATACGGTCTTTATAAATAAAGGCGAATAGCAATAGCGGGGCAGCCGGCGGGGCGATTACGGCCATAGCTACGTATTCTGCCGCTGTTCATCAGCGTCCGGAAAAGCGTCTGAAAAAATGTTTCAGCGGCTCAGCAGCGCTCAGTTAGCAAAATGATAGGGTGGGCGCGCTTCGCTGAGGCTAATGTCCCAGAGCGGATAGGTGACCTGCCAGGCTTCCACCGTCTGCTGCAGCCCGGCTGACGATTGCTCGGTAAGCAGATAGGCCCGACAGGCTGACGTCTCTGAGGATGACTCAAACTGAACGGCTAGAAAAGTTTGCCGCAGCGCGTCCTGCAGCTGCGTTAGCTGCTGCTCAGCTGGCGCTGCTTGATCGGTCGGCAAGACAAGCGGCGCTAGCTTTAAGCAATATTCTGCTTTACCTACCAGCGACTGCAGCCGCGCTTGATAGTCAGTCGCATGGCTTTGCAGGTGCGATCGCAGCGCTGCCTCAGACACAAACTGTGTGCCAAATCGTAGCGGCAGTAGCGTCAAGGTTTCAAACAGATCGCAAATCACCCGATCGTGGTTAACCACCGCTGTCACGAGCTGAGCATCGTCTTGCTGCATGGCTGTCAAATCAATGTCGGCTTCAATCACTGCCCCCACCCTGCCCTGGCTGACTAAGCGCACCGTTTGATACAGCCCCGGCGGCAGCCAGTCCAAGTCTGAATTGCCCAAGACTGCACCGTCTAAGGCTGCATCGTCACCCGGCAGCAAACAAAAAGCATAGAGATAGATAGCAGGCATCTCTTGAATAAATCATCAGCTTAGCGGCGCATCGACAGCGGCAGCCACCGCCTTACCTGCTTACACAGATGCACCTCTTTGCCGCCGCTGCTCCAGCGCACTTCATCAAAAATTTGGTACAGAATAAACAGCCCGCGACCGCATTCGTTAGTAGGCACCTCAACCTCAGCTTCAAAGTTAGCATCAGCCGCCAGGTGACACTGCGCCGGAAAGGGAAACCCGCTCCCCTGATCGGTAATTACCCACCAGTAGGCGGTCCCCGTTCTGATGTACTGTACCGAAATAGTTTTACGCGGGTCTAGCTGATTACCATGCTTAGCGGCATTTACCAGCGCCTCTTGCAGCCCCAGGCGCAGCTCATCTCGAAGGTCAGTTGGCGTGTGTCCTAAAAGCGTGTCAAGCACTGGATGCAAGTACAAAGTTGACGCAAAACTTAAGCTGCCCCACTTTGCTTTGGGAGAAGGCGGCGCAATACCAACCACTGAGCGTTACCCCCGATTCACATCTCTAAGTTGACTTCTGAGTTGACTGCAGACTAACTTCAGGCGCGATTCAGTTAAAACACGCCCCAGCACGGTTCATTTGCAATTTATCTAACAACTAAAACTATCCTAAGCAAATTCTACCGAAACAGCCTCTGTACAAAAGTGATATTTATGACAGACGCTGACCCAGCACGCTCGCTACGGTCCTTGCGTAGAAAACCTAAAACGGGTTTTGGTGCTGCCCCTGCTTACGATTGTACCAAATCCGCATAAAGTCGCACACAAGCGCCCTCTAGCCAAGCAGCTTACGCCGCATCTAGATGAACCTGTGCGGCTTCCGCCACGATCGGCGAATCATCGTTAGTCATCTGCTCTAAAGCCGAACGCGCGGCTTCATCTTCGTATTGGCTAAGCGCCTGCACCAACCTGTGGCGCGTCTGCCAGTCGGGATGGTCAGTGAATGGCAGCAGCAGCTCAACAGCGCGGTTGTCACCGAGCTCACCTAGCGCCCCAATAGCGCTGAGGACCACGATACCGTTATCCGAGCTTAGAGCGCTCTGCAGCAGGTCAAACGCTCGGGGCTCTCCAAGTTCGCCTAAGCAAGCAATCACGCTCATCTGCACCAGCCATTCAGACGTTTGCTCATAAACCCGAGCGAGATCGTCATAGGCTGTCGTCAGATGCAGCGCCCCGATTGAATCTGCGGCGGCCGCCTGCACATCGGCTTCTGGATCGTTGAGTAGCGCTTCTCGCAGTAGGCGAAGCGCTGTCGCCTCATCCTGATGGCCAATAGACGAGAGTAGGCTGACGGCAGCGTAGCGCACTCGGGCGCTGCTATCTTGTATCACCAGCTGCACTAGCTTGAACGCCACCGCCGGGTCCAGCTCCCGCAGCTGGTTCACTGCCGTGAGCCGATGCCCTAGATTCTCTGATTGCAGCTGCTGCTCAAGCTGCTCGTAAGCACTGTCCATGTTTTACCGTGTCTATACGATTGAATCTTTGCTTCACGCCGCTAGAGCGATCATCCATGCTCTAGCCTAGCAGCGCTCTCGCAATCCCCAAAATACTGATAGGTAGAGATATGCACAGCAGTGCAGCAGCGTTTATAGCGGTGCGCCCTGTCCATAGCTGCTAGCCATCTCGCGAACGATATCGCCTCTTGTCAAAATACCAACTACCTTGTCATTCTCATCGACGACAATCAGACGGCGAACTTGCTCATCGTGCATGATTTGGGCTGCTTTTTTTAAGTCGCCCTTGGCCCCAATGGTGTGCGCCTTATGGGACATAACATCGGCAACGGTTTGACCCAGCGCTTTGTGCAGCTCTTGATTATAGCGACCTGGATTGGTGAGGTAGATCACGCTGTCTAGCAGCATGATATAGGCCGGTAAAGTCGCGCCGCTAGCCTGCCACATGAGATCTGTCTCAGACAGTTCACCCACCGCCTTGCCATCGCTATCAACAACCGGTAGACCGCTGATGCGGTTGTCTGCCAAAAGCTGAATGGCTTCCTTCAGGGGCGTGTCTGGCATTGCCACTAAAGGATCTGAGGTCATAATCTCTGCAACCGTTTTGGCCATGCGTTTTTTCTCAACACGGTGAATAGATCTACGTTATCTATTATCTACGTCTATTGTAAAAACCAATGAAACGGCACCGCCAGTCATTCATAGGTTGTTACACAGCTTTAGACAACCGCTGAGTGGGAGCATGGCGACTGAGAGCCCCGGCTGAGACTCACCGACGCGGCCCCTCAGCCAGATTAGCAAACACAGCCTAGGAATCAAGCTGGAAAGGACTGCACAACGCCACGTGCGCTAATGGTCAGTTTGCCAGGCTGCACCTGCAGTTCGTGCAGCTTTAGAGCCATACCGTCTAGCTCAAAATTTTTCAAATTGAGCAGCGCCTGAGCACTGTCTAGAATTGCGGCAGTCAGCTCGTTCTCAGCGTCGGTGTCGTTCTCATAGGTCACCTGTTCTAGCACAATCTGCTGCCCATCTTCACCAATTGCCGGCACGGCCGTGAAGGCAACCTGACGCTGCTCGTTCAAATCCACGAGATCAACGGCTGCTTGCAAATGCGCTTTACCTTCTCCGGGTAGCTGAAACTGAATCTGACGCGGCTGAGCAGCGGTAGTCTGTCCGTTAATTTCCAAAGGGATAGACGCCAGCTTTTGTCGCAGATAGTCTGAATTAAATGCGCGGGTGATATCTGCTTCAGTCAGCGTCATCTCTGCCTGCGCTTCGGCTGTCTGCTCGAGTTCAATATTGCCGAAAGCCGCTTGAAAAGGATCGATTGAAACTGTGCCTGTTTTTACCTGCAGTTTTTCAGTTCGCAAGTCGTCCTGCATTGCCAGCCCTTTGCCTTCGATGGTGACTGACTCAACTTCGCCGCCGACTATCTTTTGAGGTGAGGTACGCACATCTACATCGAGGTCCTCTGCTGCTTCGAGCTGTGACTTGAGCCCTACTTCGGCGGCTTTGCTAATGGCCTGCTCACCGATATCTTGATTGCCAGACATATTTCTTTGTCCTACTGTGTTGATGCCCTCAATCTAAGAAAGGCGTGACGGCGATATACTCTTTCCTCTGAAGGAAAAAACAGCATCAGCAAGATAGAGAATCGCCGCTGGTGGCAGCAGACTGACGCTGATGACTCAGGCTATGTCAGGCTCGCGGTCGATTTATCTATCGGTGTTTTAATCTAGACTTATAGACTAGGTCAATTTGAAACGCCGCCGCCGCGTAAGTGCAATGCCTTCACAGCAGCCCGATATTATTTTTTTGGTCCTTGATACCCAGCGAGCCGATCGGCTGTCTTGCTATGGTTACGATCAGCTCACTTCGCCGCATATCGATGCATTTGCGGCTGGCTCAACGCTGTTTAGAAATGCGATCGCACCCGCCCAGTGGACCATTCCTTCGCACGCTTCGATGTTTACCGGGCTCTACCCGTCGCAGCATCAGATGCTGCAGTCTTACTCCGTGATGCCGCCGCATGTGCAAACGCTAGCTGAGCGGCTGCTAGCAGGCGGTTACTACACGGCTGCCTTTTGCAATAACCCGCTGGTTGGGGTGATCAACAACGGCCTGCGACGCGGCTTTCATAGCTTTTTGAACTACAGCGGCTTGATGAGTTCGCGGCCCAATCAAGCCGGTGCGTCACCCAGCTTCTTAGATCGCTACCGGCAGCTGTTTAAGCGGCTAGTGGCCGGCATTTTGAACCGGGTGCAGGATGCCTTTGCCCGCTCCGACTGGCTGCTGTCGCTGTCATTTACACCGCTGATGGTGCCCTTGTGGCAAACGGCGCTGAGCTTTAAAGGCAATACCCGTAAATCACTCGAAGACGCGGCCAAGCTGCATCTTCAGCGGCAGGGCGTCGCGCCCGATCAGCCAGTTTTTACTTTTATCAACCTGATGGGCGTCCACATGCCCTACCATCCGCCGCGCGAACAGATTGAAAAATTTGCCCCGCACGTGCTTCAAGATCGCGATGCCCAAAGCTACCTACGCCGGTTCAACAGCGATGTTTACGGCTGGCTAGCGCCGCTGATGGGGTCACTAGACGAGCAGCAAAAGGCCACGCTAGACGGTATGTACGATGCTGAGGTGGCGGCTCAAGACGCCCAAGTGGGAGCCTTTTTAGACAAACTGCAGCAGGCAGGCCGGCTCGATAATACGGTGGTGATCATCTGCGCCGATCACGGCGAGCATTTGGGCGAAAAGCAGCTGATTGGCCACAGCCTGTCTATTTATAACGAGCTGATTCAGGTGCCGCTGATTATTCACGACTCGCAAAATCGGCTGGTGCGTGAGACGGTGCGTGAGGATGTGGTCTCAACCCGCTGCCTATTCCATACGGTACTTTCGCTGGCGGGGCTAGCAACCGAGGCTGAAGCCGAGCTGAGCCTAGAGCAGGTCGGCACCACGGCCTCGGATAGCGTCTTTGCTGAAGCCGTGACGCCGCAGAACGTGCTGAACCTGATTCAGCGACGGCAGCCCGAACTGGTGCGATCGCGCGCCTGCGATCAGGCCCGCCGCGCCGTTTGGCTCGGGCACCACAAGCTAATTGAAACCGGCAATGCCTCACTTGAGCTGTACGACGTCGCAGAAGACCCGCAGGAAAACCTAGACCTGAGCGAAATTTTTCCAGAAATGGTGGAATCGCTGCAGGCATCGCTAGCTGCGTTTGGCACCGATGCTGCCGCGCATGAGCGCGTTTTCTCAGACGCCCGCGCCTCCGGTTTCGATGACCCCGACGTTCGCCGCCGCCTGCAAGATTTGGGCTATTTAGAGGACTAAGCTTCCCCCCTACCCCCCTCACCTTCCTCATCCCCATACCCCTACATCCCCACACACCAGGCACGGCCCCTACGCGCTATGTACCCTCCCGTTGACCCAACTATCTTTGAAATTGGCCCGTTTGCGCTGCGCTGGTATGGCCTACTGATGGCGGCTGCCGTACTGGTCGGTTCGTG
>JAAHIA010000080.1 GCA_010671975.1 Leptolyngbya sp. SIO4C1
GAACGTGAACTCTAGCATCATCTCCAGGGATGCGGCCTCCTTTCCAAGTTGTCGGATCAAACCAGGAGCCACTTTTAACTGCAACATGAGTTGCCTTATCGGTCGGGACTAGGTCGAGCAGGGCCTTATGCTCTGCTGCCTTAGCCGGATTGTCTGGATGCATTTGATGGTTCATCATAGGTTATCGCTGATACGGTTTGGCTGGTTTTGCACCCTGAATTTGAGCAAAATCAGCAGGTGAGAGAAAACTCTCGCGCTCAGTCGATAATCTCTTCCAACTATTAAGAAGGGTGAAGCATTTGTCAAGCCAATTTAAGCGTCTTATAAAGTGAACATTGTTCCCCGATGTGCCATTAAGCAAACCTGCACAGTCTCATCAAGGTTTACGATGCCTGCCAACTAAAATCGCGCGCTATCCATCAATAAACACTGAAATCCCTATTATTTAAGGATTTTAGAGCTTCAAGCAGCTGCGGCGCCGGGCTGAGCAACAAAGTCCTTAGAGAGATCACAAGTTTTATCCGGATTTGATGTCGCACTGAAGAAAGATTAAGACTATCTTGTTGTAGAAAAATTAAAACAAGCAGATATAAGCCTGCGTCATTCAGCTGGCGATCGCTCGCTCTGCTTGTAAAGTCTGAATGCGCTCTAGCGTTCCTACCGGGATAGCCGAGATCAGCTGTTTGGTATAGTCCTGCTGCGGCCGGTTGTAAATCTCATGAGCAGGCCCAATTTCTTCAAGCTGGCCTTGGTTCATCACCATGATGCGATCGCTCATGAATTTAACCACCCCGAGATCGTGCGAAATGAACAGATAGGTAAGGTTAAATTCTGCCTGTAGCTCTTTGAGCAGGTTCAAAACCTGAGCCTGGACTGATACATCTAAAGCCGAAACTGATTCATCGCAGACAATGAACTTAGGATTGAGCGCTAGGGCTCGCGCAATGCAGATTCGCTGTCGCTGCCCGCCTGAGAACTCGTGTGGAAAGCGATTGATGCAGCCTGGGTCTAGCCCAACCCGCTCTAGCAGATAAGCGACCCGCTCACGCAGGTTGCGACGGCTGCGAATGACGCCGTGAATCTTAAGCGGTTCAGCAATGGCCTTGCCCACGCTCATGCGAGGATCGAGTGAGCTAAAGGGGTCTTGAAAAATGATTTGCATTTCGCGGCGCAGCTGACGCAGCTGAGATGCGCTAAGCGATTCTAAATTACGTCCTTCAAAAAAGATGTTGCCACTCATCGCCGGCATCAGTTTGAGCAAGGCCCGACCCAACGTCGTTTTGCCGCAGCCAGATTCGCCGACAAGGCCAAACGTTTCACCGCGATGAATGTCGAAGGACACATTGTCGACTGCCATCACATAGCGCGAAGTTTGCCCAAAAATGCCCTTGACCGGATAGCCAACTTTGAGATTTTGCACCGTTAGCAGCGGCGCTTCCGCCTGCAGCTGAACCAAACGCGCCTCTAGCTCAGCCGGAGACAGCTCATCTTCTGCAGGTGGCGCAGCCGCCGAGTCAGCATCTGACCCGAATCGAGCATAGATTTGCACCTCGCCTGCGGCTGGCTCGACTACTTGCATGTAGTCAGAGACGGTCGGCAGCTTGCGCAGCTGCTGATCGGGCCTAGGGCGGCAGGCCAGCAGCCCTTTAGTGTAGGGATGCTGCGGATTGGAGAAAATATCCCAGATGCTGCCGTACTCAACAATTTTGCCGCGATACATCACAGCGACCTGATCGGCAATTTCGGCAATGATTCCCAGGTCATGCGTGATGAACATCATTGACATGTTGCGCTGATCGCGCAGCTCGCGCAGCAGATCTAAAATGCGCGCCTGTACCGTCACATCGAGCGCAGTGGTCGGCTCATCAGCAATCAGCAAGGCCGGGTTGGAGGCAATCGCCATCGCGATCATGACCCGCTGAATTTGACCGCCTGAAAGCTGATGCGGATAGCGATTGAGCAGCGCCTTCTGGCGCCGGCTAACTTCTCGCTGAATCTGCGGCTTACTAGAAAATTCGCCTTCTGCCGCAATCTGAGCAGCTAAATCTGCGTCGCTAGGCAGCAGCTTGACCTCCTGCAGGCGGGCAATGGCCTGTCGCTCAGCCTCCGTTTTAGAAATGCTCTGATGCTGGCGGATAGCCTCAACCAGCTGAAACCCACAGGTATAGACCGGGTTGAGGGAGCTCATCGGCTCCTGAAAAATCATCGAAACCTGACCGCCCCGGTACTGCTGCATTTTTCTGCTAGGGCACTGCCTGAGCTCAATCGGCTGAGCGGCGCTGCCCGGATGAAACCAGATTTCGCCCTCGGTGACTTCACCCGGTGGGCTAGGCACTAGCCCCATCACGGCCAGCGAAGTGACCGACTTACCAGAGCCCGATTCCCCCACAATACCGAGCGTCTGTCCGCGCTTTACCTGAAATGAAACATCATCAACTGCCTGCAGGATGCCGGCATCCGTCTCGAATTGCACTTTGAGGTTACGGACATCTAGGATGATTTCACTCATGGGGGGTCGAGGAAACGTCGGCACAGAACTACAGTTGAATTAGATGGATCATAGCAATGAGCCATCCTTTGCATCATTTTATTTATCCGGTGTTTTTCCTCGAATCATGATTGAACTTGCGATCGCGGTGCTGGTAGTGCTGTTCGGCTCAGCCCTTTGCTCAGGTACGGAGGCCGCGCTGCTTTCGATTCCGCTGCTCAAGGCGCGTCAGATAGCTCACAATCGCAACCCGGCTGCGATCGCGCTGCTCGCCATTCGTGAGCGAGTCAACCGGCCGATTGCTACAATCGTCATTCTCAATAACATTTTCAATATTGTGGGCAGCATCGTGATTGGCCGGATTGCCGCTTCGGTTTTTGGCGATGCCATGCTGGGCATATTCTCCGCCGTTCTGACTTTTTTGATTATTCTGTTCGCTGAGATTGTACCCAAGACCCTAGGCGAGCGCTATGCCGAACGGATTGGCCTGCTGGTAGCGCTGCCGGTGCGAACGCTGACGCTAATCTGCACGCCTATCATTCTGATGCTTGAAAGGTTGACCGCGCCGCTGGTCGAAGGCAATCAGCGCCCGATTACAAACGAGGCCGAAATTAAGCTACTGGCCATGCTGGGCTACCAAGAGGGGCTGATCGAAGACGACGAGGCCGAAATGATTCAAAAGGTATTTCGCCTCAACGATATGTCGGCAGCTGACATCATGACGCCGCGCGTAGCGATTACGTTTCTCTACGGCGAAGATATTTTAGCCGACGTGCAAAAAGAGGTGATTAATTCGCAGCACACGCGCATCATCATTATTGGTGAAGATTTAGACCACGTGCTAGGGGTTGCGCTTAAGGCGGAGCTGCTAGCGGGTCTAGTGCAGGGCAACGGCCAGGCTCAGGTGCAGACCTTCATGCGACAGGCGCGCTACGTACCTGAGACCGAACGGGCCGATCGGCTGCTGAAAACGTTCCAGACCGCGCGCGAGCACTTGATGATTGTGGTGGATGAATACGGCGGGGTCTCTGGCGTAGTGACGCTGGAAGACGTGCTAGAAGTGCTTACCGGCGAAATTGTTGACGAGACTGATCGGAATGTGGATCTGCAGGCGCTGGCCCGTCAGCGGCGGCGGCGACTGCTGCAGGCAAGGGGATTTCGGAAAGATTTGGGGGGACCTTAGGAAGAGGGGAGAAATTAATCACCAGGTCGAATCAGCGTGAGCTCTGAGGCGCTGCCTAAAGCGGCGTGTGGTGGCAGATTGGGATTGGGCTGCTCAATCAGAAAATAGATATCGGGCTGCCAGAGCTGGGGCAGCTGAGCCGGTTGAATAGCCATGATGCGCCGGCCGCTGTAGAAGTTGAGGCTAGGGCGTTCGTAGGGAAAGGTGGTGTAGATCTCGGCATCGCTCGGAACGCGCGATCGCACCAAAGCAGCTACTGGCTTCACTGGGTAAGCCTCGTTTAGCTCCCATAGCCATAGGTCAGACGACATGAGCAGCAGCAGCGTCAGGTAGAGCCCGGCGGTCAGGCTAATGGCAAACCTGCGCTTTTGCCGCAGGGCAGAGAAGGCAGTCAGGCCCAGCGTTAGACCAAGGGTGAGCGCGATCGCAACTAGCCTTGGTTTGCCCTCGCTCCAGCCTAGATAGCTGCCGCCCATCAGTGCGGCACCGCCGATCAGTCCTAGCAGACCAGCCAGCCAGCTGGGGATGCGATCACCGCGCCAGTAGCGATCGATCTGAGCGCCGGCAGCCAGCGCTATGAAGGGATAGAGCGGCAGCACATACCAGGGAAGCTTAGTGCCCATGATCGAAATGCTGCCGAGATAGATCACGGTGCCCATTAGAACGAGCTGCCCCCAGGGCTGACGGCGATAGCGCCAGGCCAGCCACAGCCCGCCCGGCCAAAAGGCCAGCCAGGGCCAGCCGTATTTCAGCAGTTCGACGAGGTAGTAGCCGGGCGGTCCCTGATTGTTCTCAACGGTGCTCCATACCCGATCAAACGACTGCGATAAAAAATGCGCCTGCCAGAACTGGCTGCCGTATCGCTGCAGCTGAGCGCCGTACCAGGCAAAGGCAGGCAAAGTGCCCAGCAGTAGGCCCCGCCAGGCAGCGGGGCTAAGCAGCAGCGACCCCTGGCGATTGGCGATTAAAAACAGGCCAACAATACCGCCTAGCAGCAGCGCCAGAATGCCTTTTGTCAAAATCAGACCGCCGAGCGCTAGGCCGGCACCCAGCGCCCAGCGCCGCTCACGACGCGCTTTTAGCACGCACCACAGCAGCAGCAAAAATAGCGTAATCGCGACCCCGTCGCGCATAGCTAGCCGACCGTGGCGGGCCACCGGCAGCAGCGTCAGATAGACGCCAGCCGACCAGTGCGCGGTTGAGCGACGGTCAAACAGGTCGCGACCCACCGCATAGAGTAAGGGAACCGCGATCGCGCTTACGGCTGCCGGCAGCAGTCGCGCCGTCCATTCGCTGACGCCGCCTAGGCTAAACGCAGTTGCCATCAGCCACTCTACCAGCGGCGGCTTATTCCAATAGGGCTCGCCGTACAGGGTGGGGTAGAGCCAGCTGCCACCGTGCAGCATTGCCCTGGCTACGCCAGCGATCGTGCCCTCATCCCAGTCGCGCAGCGCCACCTGCCCCAGCTGCCAAAGGTGCAGCAGCAGCGCCGCAGCCGCTAGCAGCCCAACCTCAGCCCAACTGCGGTTTAGAAATTTGTAGCTCACCCAGCTTCTTTAGGTTGAACGATGTGGAACACACAATGTTGAATACTAATGTTGAATACTTTAGCGCCCATCATAGCCGGCCCTTAGATCAGGAAAAAGAAGGGGCACTGCTATCGGCTGCCAGGTCTCAGTTGAAGCTATAGTGCTTTTTGTTACGCGCTATCGGTTGTCGATGCAAGCCTCGCTTCAGAAACTGCTACTGCTTCTTTGGCATCGGCCTCGGCTGCTGCTAATGCTCTGGTCGCTGCCGCTGCTGCTAGCTGGCTTTTTTAACCTTGAGCAGCAAAGCCTGGTTGCCTACGACGAAGGGCTCTACGCCAGCCGCGCCCGGCTGATGATTGAAACTGGCGACTGGGTGCATCCTTGGACAGCGCTGCATCATAAAACGCCTGGCCCCTACTGGCTGCTAGCGCTGTCTATGCAGCTATTGGGTCGGCATGAGGTGGCGGTGCGGCTGCCTAGCGTCTTAGCCAGTTTAGTCTGCGTGCTGCTGACTTATGAAGTAGGCCGGCGACTGCTCTCTACCTCAGCCGCGCTTTGGGGGGCGCTGTCGCTCAGCGTTGCATTCTTGTGGCTACAGTACAGCCGCTTTGCCACCCCCGATATCGTCTTTACCGCAGGCAGCCTAGGCGGTATCTTGTGTCTGCTCCTGGCCGAAACGTCAGGACGGTGGCGATCGCACCTGCTGAGATTTCTAGCCGGTCTGTTTCTAGGGCTGGGTTTCCTAATGCGCAGCTTTTTGGGCGCGCTGCCAATGGTCTGCCTGCTGCCGTATCTGGTGTTGGGGCAGCGTCGCCATCGCCATCTCAGTCACCTCAGTCTATACGCGGGCTTTCTCGTCGGGCTGCTGCCCACGCTGGGCTGGCTCTATCTCACTCAGCAGCGCTTTGGTAGCGATATTTTTCTTAGCCTGCTAGCGTTTCCCCGTCGCCTGGGGTTAGAGGCGTCTCAAAGCGGCGGTCATCCGCTGTTCTATTTGCTGAACCTACTGCTGAATGATTTTCCTTGGATATTTTTTGCGATCGCGGGGCTCTACCAGATCTTTTTCTCTCCAGCTTCGCGAGCCCTGAGTCCGGTTGACCCTGCTTGCGCTGGGCAAAGCAGCCTTTCCCGCTCACATCGCTGGCTGTTGGCCTATCCGCTGTTCTACATTGCAGTTTTGAGTCTGGCAGCTACGCGCATGCCGCACTATGCGCTACCGGCCTATCCTTTTTTAGCGCTGCTGGCAGGCGCTGCGATGGCCCAGTTTACCCTCAGCTCAAAACGCTGGCTGCGTACGCTGCTCAGATTGGTTAATGCGCTAATCTTACTGCTGGGCAGTCTTCTAGCGGTGGTCGGCTTGATAATCTTGACCACGACGCTGCTGCCCATCGATCGTGCAGTGGCGCTGCCCTATGCGCTGATTGGCCTTTGCTTAGGGCTGGGTTGGCTATTGACCGGCAATTTAGAGCCGCTGCGATCGCAGCGTCAGGCCTGGCTAGCCGGGCTGCTGCTGAGCAACTGGCTGGCGCTATTGGCTGCCGGCGCAACCTATCAGCTCGGGAACGCCAACCCGGCACTGAAGGCATTTTTGCTGCGCCCCGATGTGCAAACCGTGCTGAGCACAGAGCCAGTTAACTTCTCGCCAGAGCTAGGCCCGAAGACAGGAACGCTGCTGCGATTCTATACACCGCTTCTGGGGCAGCGCCTCCCCTCTCTAGCAGGCGATCTTCCAGTCGGCTATTTGTGGCTGCTGGCAGACGATACGGCTCAGATTCCAGCTAACTATCATTCACTCGGTCAAGTTCAGTCAGTAGAACTGATTCAAATCTTGGAAACGCCTTAACCTGCCCTATTCAGTCGCGCTGATGTCTACCCTGTTCAAACCAACTGCCAATCGCTCGCCGCTGTCTTGGCTTCAGGCCCTGTACACCTCTGCCTGGGGCATGCCAATCCTGTTTGCCTGCTTGGGGCTGCTGGTCAGCCTCAGACGGTCGATGTGGCGCGATGAGATGAATGTCTGGCTGATTGCTCGCGATAGCCAGTCAATCGGCGAGCTGTTCACCAATATCCATTACGACAGAGGCCATCCGCCCGTATGGCACCTGCTGGTGGCTGGAACGGAGCTGCTGTTTAACACGCCGATAGCGATGCAGCTACTGCACTGGCTGATTGCCGTGGGAGCTGTGGCAATCTTTTGGCGCTATAGCCCCTTTCCGCGCTGGGTTAAAACGCTGTTTATTTTTGGCTATCTGCCGTTCTACGAGTTTCATCTCGTTGCCCGCAACTACGGCATTGGTATGCTGCTGCTGTTTGCGGTTTGCGCTGTTTTTCCACAGCGCCATCGTACCTATCTGCCCATCGCGATTTTGCTGGTGTTAGCGGCCAATACCAACATGTACGCAGCGTTGGTAGCGCTACCGCTGACGCTCATGCTTGGCTTGGAGCTGATGCTCAGCCCAAGACAACGACGCGCTTATTTTCAGCCGGCTAAAGCCTACGACTGGATATTGAGCGCAGCTATTCTCGTGGCTGGCTATGCGATCGCGATTCACTATATCCTGCCGCCGTCTGATGCAGCCGCCAAAGACGCGCTAGGCAGCTGGTTTCTGCAGTTTGACCTGCGCCACTTTTTGCGCAGCCTAGGCCGCTGGTTTGGTGCCTATTTTTTAATTATTCCGACTCATAAGCGCTGGCTCGACCTGATTTTCTGCGACAGCGTTGTCTTGGCCATCATCGGTCTGACCATCCTGAGCCTGCTGCGCAAGCCTTTTCCACTGCTGTTTTACACGGTGGCGAACGGGCTGCTGCTCGGATTTACCTACTTCAAATTTCTGGGTCGCGGGCTGCGACACTACGGTCACTTTTACCTAATCTGGGTGATCGCCCTGTGGTTGGCCAGCTACTATCGTCCGCAACGGCGATTTAAGCTTGGCTTCCTCTCAACCTGGAGCGAGATTGCTAAGCCCTGGCAGCGCCGCGCCTTCATTCTGGTGCTGTGCGTTCAGTTTTTAGGCGGCATCGGCCGATTCACGCTAGAAGGCATACAGCCGCTCTCGGCCAGCCGCGCCGCTGCTAGCTACATTCAGCAGACCCAGCTGCAGGATGAGCTGATTGTGGCTAGCCGCGATGCCAACATGGCCGCACTTAGCGGCTATTTGAACCGCCAGTTTTACTACCCGCAGACGCAGGCGATGGGCAGCTATACGCTCTTTTTTAAAGGCAACCGCCGCGAAGTTGAGCAGCCCGAAACCCTTCAGCAAACGCAACAGCTTTTAGAAGCGACTCCGCAGCGCGATCGCATTTTGCTCATTCTGCACGACGCTCTAGAGGTGGCCGTTCCGCCCGCGCTATCAATCACGCCTATTGCTGAATTTAAAGAGGCGCAAGAAACGACGGAGCGCTACTATCTCTACTGGGCTGAGCTAAGCGATTAAAAGCTTTAAGTCTACTTTTTGCGACGGCTAGCAATCGCAGCGAGACCCAGTCCCGCCAAGGCAGCTAGCATTGCTGGCTCAGGCGTACTCACGCGACGAAACGCAATCGGGGTGCCTATTTCACCACCCGTCGGCAATCGGAAGACATCTAGCGAATCAACCGCATCAGCCGAGATTGTAACGGTTGAAACCACGGTACTGCCGGGTATAGGGAAGCTGGTTGGGCAGCCGTCTGGCTCATTCGTACCAAAAAATGCTTCAGGCTTGTAGGCCAGCATGATATCGCAGCTGGGCATTGCCAAATTACTCAAGTCCAGACTTGGCATCGCCTGATCGCAGGTGCCGAGTGCCGCTGCGCGATCGCGATAGCTAAAGACGCTCAAATCGACGCCGGTCGCAGCCGGGCTAAACTCGTAGGCGCTGCTGCGCAGCAGCCTGCCTGAGCTGCCGAAAAACTGCTCCAAATGCACATATTGCGAATTGGCTGAGCCGTTTGCTGAGACAGCGCAGTTTTCCATTTCTAGAAACGGAACGTTAGCGTTCCGGCTCACCTGAGCGCGATTGTCAAAAAAACCGGTAAACCAGTCCACAACCTGCTGCACCTGTTTAACAGGAGAGAGCGTAGCAGCGGTGGCAGGAGCACTTAGAGCAGCAACCAGTAAAGCCGTAACAGAAGCGATTCGTGAAGGGCGCATAGGCTGACTCGATCTAGGAAAGCACCCCAATTATTCAGTAAGTTCCCTGAGCCAATCAACCCAAGCCTCTGCTAGCTCACTAAATCTTAACCGTTAGCCCTTTTGTGCTTTCCAAGTACCGCCGTAAACGTAGTGCGGATTATTTTGGCTCACCTCAGGCCAGCAGGCATCGCAGACAAACTGCCACTGCCCAGACTGATCAATCTGCACGCGATAGAGCACGGCGGCCGTCGCCTGACAGCGATCGCACTGCTTTTGCCGCAGCCGGCGCTTACCCATCTTGAGCCTAGACGCCTCGACCTATGACTGGCCGGCCGCCTCGTTTTCTGAGGGCTCTGAAGTTTCTGCAGGCGTTGACTCAGTGGCCTCTGCTGTCGCCTGCTTAGCCTGGGCTCGCTGCTCGCGCTTTTTGCGCTCGGCCTCTAGCATATCCTTCATCACCTCCTGCGCTTGGACCATTTTTTCCAAGTTGCTGCGGTAGAGCTCTAGGTCTTTAAGCAGCTTATCGCTAGAGATATTGAGCGCTTCAATCAGCTCGCTGAGCAGAGCGTCGCGCTTTTCTTTATCTTCGAGTACCGCTGAGTCCACCGTTTCGACTAGCGTATACAGCCCAATCCCAAATAGACGGCTATATTTAAACCTTTCGCGCAGCGCGATCGCTCGCAGCGTATCTTGCAGAATTGTCCCCCCGCCGGTTTGGGCCGATTGAAACTGCCGCTTGAGCGTTTCTAGCGAAAGCCCGTTCACCTCTGCCTTGATCACCTCAGCATCGCGACGATATTGCTCAGCACTGCCTTCAACCGCATTGCAGATAGCTGCAAAAATAGAGCTCACGTCTGACTCTGGCTGATAGCCTGTCATAAACCGATCGAAGCTGGTCACAACCCCTAGGGCGTAGATTGGGTCATAGACAAAATCTGCATTGACCGAGAGCAGATGCATCTCGACCATAAGCTCCTCTACAACGCGGCGATAGATCGCATTGAGCGGTCGCGTATGGTGAGCATAAAAGCTGCGCTTAGTATCGGAGACAGTACGAACGTTATTCACGGGCAGTGCGGATAGGTTTAAACTCATTCTCTAATTGTGAGCGCGCTTTGCCAAGCATGGATCGCGGCTAGCGCGTCTTCAATGCGCCTTTAGTGTCACTTTACCGCGCGCCTGAGACGCTATGATGACGAGGCCTTACTTAGCTCATTATTCATGTCTGCATCTTCAAGCTTAGCGACTCTTGGCAGGTATCTTTCCGGAGAATTCGAAAATCAGGCACAGGCGCAGGCAGATCCAACCTGGTATATCCGCCTGCGCGTTTGGCAGCGGCCGACACATCTGTTTGCCAGCGATAGTTTAACGCTTTTTTTAGAGCAGGCAAACGTAGTCTCTCAGCAGCCGCCCTATCGTCAGAGAGTTTTACGCTTGCAGCAAACTGGAGCCATGCTGCAGGGACAGTACTATGCGCTGAAGCAGCCGCTGGCCTTTCAGTATGGCGGCGAACAGCCCGAGCGTCTCGCTGCGCTGACGCCCGATGATTTGATCTTGCTGCCCACCTGTACGCTCGAGGTCACAGCCGAACCTGCCGCTGCCAATCCTGTCTGGTTTAAGGCAGTCCCTCCCGCCGACAGGCTCTGCTGCTTCGACTATCAAGGGCAAAAAAAATATGTTCAGCTAGGATTTGAAGTGGGCACCCGTCAGACAGCTGCCAACCAGGTCGAATTGCACATCTATGATAAGGGCATTGAGCCAGAAACCGGACGCGCGCTTTGGGGAGCCCTGATGGGTCCCTTTCGGCTGGTTAAACAGGCAGCCTATGGCATCCCTAGCTAGCCGGCAACGCGATCAGAGGAGCCAGCTAGCGCTTCCTCTTCAGTTTCATAAATATCAAAAACTGAGTCCATCATTGTCACCTCGAAGACAAGCTTTGCCTCAGGATGGACGCTGCAAATGCGAAAGCTGCCATTAACCTGGTCAGCATCTCTCATGCCAGCGACCAGCGCCGTCAGCCCGGAGCTGTCAATAAAGTTGACCTGGCTCAAATTCACAACGACGTGAGGCGACTTACCGGAAATACATTCCTGCAGCTTCAAGCGAAACTGCCAGGCCGTTGTGATATCTAGCCGCCCTACCGGTGCCAGAACCGTGATGCTTGCTCCGCTTGAGGACTTAAGCGTTCTCTGCTCCATATTGCCAACCACCGCTTCCTAACATCAGAAAATAAGCGCTTGCCTGGAACGCCTTTTGAGACATTCCTGAGACATTCCACCGTTAGGTTGCCCGGCCTAGAAAAAAATGAACAGAGTTTGCTGAAGTTATATCTTTAGCTTTTCTTATCTTGCAATTTCACTTCCCAGTTCACCCAGTCCTGCGGTTTGAGAAAGATATCGTATAGCTTGGCCTCAGGCGAATCAGCCTCAGGCTGATAGCTATATTCCCAACGCACCAGCGGTGGCAGCGACATTAGGATGGACTCGGTGCGACCGTTGGTTTGCAGGCCAAAAATGGTGCCTCGGTCGTAGACCAGATTAAATTCGACATAGCGACCCCGACGGTAGAGCTGAAAGTCGCGCTCACGCTCGCCATAGGGCGTATCTCGCCGCTTTTCAACAATCGGCACATAGGCTGGCAAGAAGGCATCGCCGCAGTCAATGGCAAAGGTAAACAGCTGCTCCCAGCTGCGCTGCGGCAGCTCACCCACCTGCTGGCTATGCTGCGCTGCCGGACCGGCCGGATCTGGACCGCGATAGAGCTCACCGCGACCGTCTTGATAGTCAAAAAAGATGCCGCCAACGCCGCGCGTCTCTTGACGATGCTTCAGATAGAAATATTCGTCACACCAGCGCTTGAAGTTAGGATAGTAGTCTTTATGGTGGCGATCGCAGGCCGCTTTGATTGTCTGGTGAAACTGCACCACGTCGGCCTCAAACGGGTAGTAGGGCGTCAGATCAATGCCGCCACCAAACCACCAGACTGGGCCTGCCTCAAAGTAACGATAGTTGAGGTGAACGGTCGGCACGTAGGGACTATGCGGATGCAGCACCATTGAAGTGCCGGTCGCATAGAAGCCATGCCCTTTTGCCTCGGGACGCTGCATCAAAATAGAGGGCGGCAGCCGATCGCCCCACACCTCTGAAAAATTGACGCCGCCCTGCTCAAACACGTCGCCCTGTTTCATCACGCGCGAGCGCCCACCGCCGCCATCAGGACGCTGCCAGCTGTCCTCTTGAAACTGACCGCTGCCATCCACGGCAGCCAGTTTTTGGCAAATCCGATCTTGAAGTCCTTTAAAGGCCTGACTCACACGCTCACGTGAATCGCTCGGCGGCGCTAGCTGAGGCGTTTGGGTCGTAGAAGATGCGGGCGCAGAAGCAAGGGTCATACGGATCTAAAACGGATGAGCGACAAACTTGGAAATTAAACCAGCGTAATCTAGGGCGATCGCGCCCAAATGATTTACTCATCGAATCATGATTTTGAGTGCTTTGCTGCACATCTGATACACAGTGTGACAAAGTTTGACAAATTCTGAAGGACATGCTCGGCAGCTTTCTCTAGCATAGGCTGCTGTTAAGCAAACCGATGCCTGAGTAGAATAGGAGACAGACAAACCGCCTACCGCCTGATTTAACTGAGGTTACGGCAGGTTTTGTAGTGGTGAGATGAGCGCTAAGCTCAGTCGCTAGAAGGTGGTCAATCAGATTAATATTTCTTAAGACGGATCTGACCAAGCTGCTACTAGTGGAGGATGTTGAGACAGGGATTGAGGCAAAGCTGCAGCAAGCCCGCCTAGCAACTGGTCGATGGCGCTGGCTAGCAGAGCCTCAAGGAGGAACATTCGGATGATACTAAGCACTTGGTTCAGCTGTCTTTGGCGCAAGACCGGATCGCGACCGGCCACCGTGAGACGGCATCTAGAAAAAACTTATGAAGTGGTTACTACGGTTCCAGTAGAAGCTCTGTGGCAAAAGATTATTGATCTAGCCGATATTGCCTCTTGGCATCCCTTGATTACGGCAACCAATGCGCCTATCGGACTCACGGCCAAGCCGGGTTTAATCTATCGCGTGTTTACTCGCTGGCTGCCGGTACCCACCAAAATTTTTGTCGAAAAAGTGCTGCCGGGCGAACTGCTAAGCGTGCGCGTCTTTCCGGTGCCGGGGCTGGAGGAGCGCGTGACCTATCGCATTGAGTCAACCGTCTGCGGCACCTATGTCTCTTACTCAGTGACGCTGCGCGGCTGGCTATCGCCTCTAGCCTGGTCGGTGCTGCGGCCCTATGCGGCCCAGGTGGCTTCGGCCCTAGTCCAGGCTGCGGAGCAGGCGGCTCAAGCGCCCATGCCGGTGCGGCGGCGGCCCTGCCAAGACTGGTTTGGTCTGATTTTGGCCCTGAGCAGCAGCCTAGTTATGGGCTATCAGATAGTGGGCTGCCAGACGCTCGTTTGAATATTGGCTTGCGAATCTTAGCCTGCGAATCCTGGCCGCTAGCCAACCCAGACGGGGGAACCCGTGATCAACTGCTCCCGTCAAACGTTAAGATTTTGAGAGGTCTGCTGCGATCGCGCAGATCCAACCGCGCTATTTATCCCTGCTATTTTTTGGCTACGTTCCTTCATTTGCAATGACATCTACGTTAGAGACTGCTGCCATTCTAGAAGTACTGCGCCCGGTGCAGGATCCAGAGCTGCGCCAGAGCCTAGTCGACCTCAACATGATTCGCAACGTCGCCGTTGAAGGCGGGCAGGTCAGCTTTACGCTGGTGTTGACCACACCGGCCTGCCCGCTGCGAGAATTTATCGTCGAAGACTGTGAGAAAGCGGTTCGCACCCTGCCAGGCGTCGAGGGCGTTAGCATCGAAGTCACAGCCGAAACGCCGCAGCAGAAGGCACTGCCCAACCAGCAGGGCATTGGCGGGGTAAAAAACATTTTGGCGGTCTCTAGCGGTAAAGGCGGCGTTGGCAAAAGCACCGTTGCTATCAATTTGGCGGTGGCGCTGGCACAGACCGGAGCCGCTGTCGGGCTAATTGACGCTGATATCTACGGACCGAATGCCCCCACGATGATGGGCCTAGCTGATGCCAACGTTGTCGTGCGCGACGGCAGCGACGGGCAGGAGCTTGAGCCGGCCTTCAACTATGGCGTCAAAATGGTCTCGATGGGCTTTTTAATTGATCCCGACCAGCCTGTGATTTGGCGCGGGCCGATGCTCAACGGCA
>JAAHIA010000800.1 GCA_010671975.1 Leptolyngbya sp. SIO4C1
GTCGTTTGGATCCCTGCCTGTCGTTTCGCCTGTTAGTCTCAATTTGAGCCTGGTTAGTCTCTATCAAATGACACTTAACACGACAACACCTCTGTCGCGTCACGTCTAACCCCCTTGACATCTAACAATGCCATCAACAATGGCTTC
Source organism: Leptolyngbya sp. SIO4C1 (assembly GCA_010671975.1). Lineage (GTDB taxonomy): Bacteria > Cyanobacteriota > Cyanobacteriia > Phormidesmidales > Phormidesmidaceae > SIO4C1. The sequence goes on from JAAHIA010000800.1 coordinate 148, forward strand.
AGCGAGTTCATCTTCATACTCAAACATGCGACCCACCAGTTCATGAGTTTTCAGCTGATGCCACTGGGTTTCAATCGGATTCAATTCAGAGCAATAGGGGGGCAAGAAAATGACGAAAAGCCCCTGTGCTCGCCATTGCTCCCACTGCTGCTGCACCAAATGACTGGTATGAATCCGACAATTATCCTGGACCACAAAGGTTAATCGTCCGGTTTGAGCGAAGGTTTGCGCCGCTTTAGCCGCAAACCAGTCCATCATTTCAATGTATCGAGCGGAGTCAAAACCCCCGACGACCAAGGTATAGTCAAAGGTCTCATCGGGATCCCATACTCCCAAGATACTCACCCGTTGACCTCGACGACCTGTCTGTTCTAAGCGTTTCTGCTGACCGATACGGCTGTAGGTATAGCTGACCGGGGACCATAAGCAGCAGCCGGTTTCATCCAAATACTTCAAGTCAATATGACCCGCTGCTGCTGTCGCCTCAAGCATAGCTAATTGCTTTCGGGCCAAAGCTTTAGCCTCAGGGTCTTGCTTGTTTAGATGACTTTGACGGGTTCGCTTCCAGCCAAAGTTCTTTTTTTTAGCAGGCGACGCACCTGGGCTGGACCGAGTTTGACGTTTCGCTCTTGATCGAGTTTGGCGACTAGCTGAACGCTATTGTAGGTGCGCTCATCGTTCTCCAAACAGTGCTCAAGATAAGCCAGATCCTCCGGTTGCCAAGTGGGTTTGCGTCCACGTCCCTCGGCTTCCCAGAGTCCGCCGAGACCATCCGTTTTCCAGCGTTTGATGGTTGAGCGTACCGTATGTTCATGGCAGTTGAAAATATCGGCTAAGGCTGGAGCGTTCCAGCCTCGGGCATTTAGCAGGACGATGTGAGCCCGGTCCCGAACTCGATAAGGCACGCAATCGGCAATGCGTAATTCTGATAGTGTCTGCTCTTCGGCTTCTGTTAGGATGGCACGCAAGGGAGCTGGCATAGATCGTAGATGCTGGCTTGATAGAACTTCTTCTATCTTATAAAAGATTGAGTCCACCTACTAACTTTATTCAGCTATGGCTTCCTCCTATTTGATGACACGCCCTAGTTATCCCATAACTGAGGCGTAGTTCCAA
>JAAHIA010000801.1 GCA_010671975.1 Leptolyngbya sp. SIO4C1
CAAAGCGCTTTGTCCTCTAATGATTAGCAGAAATTTAAAAGTTAGTTGAGGAAATCATACTTCGAGGTTTTCGTAATGCCCACCGATTGCAAAGATGTAAATGTAGTTTTCGTCAAACTTATAAATCAGCCGATCTTTCTGAGAAAGCCGCCTCGACCATAAGCCAGACAAATTATGTTTGAGCAGCTCTGGTTTGCCTAGTCCGGTAGCCGGGTCAGAACGCAGCATTTCTTTTAGAAGTTTGCAAAGCGCCTTGTGCAGCTTTTTATCTTTTTCACGAAGCTGCTCGTAGACTTGCCAGGTACTGCCTTCAAAGACCAACGATCTCATCTAACTGATCTTGGCTTAGTGTATGTCCTTGGCCTTTGGTATGGGTGGCTAGCGAGGCTGCAATCTGCTGCATCAGACTACTGTTTTGTAGCACATAAAGCGTCTCTTGCTCCCTTTCCCAATCGTCAGCGCTAATCACTACGAAATCCTCGCCTGTACGCCGAGTTACCTTTAGAGGCGTATGGCTGCTGATCACCTGTTCTACAAAAGCTTTTAAATTTTCTCGAAAACGATTGACGCTCACTGAGTTCATAGCCTGTGCCCAGCTGTACGGTTTTTCCGTACTATAGCCTGTATATTCTACTGGCGGCAATCATTCTGAATTGCCGAGGTTCGGCTGTAACCTACATTCCAGACTGAGAGTGAATAATCAAGGTGGTGTGCCATAGAGCAGCGAAAGCCCTCGTCGCCGGGATAGTGGACATGGTTACCTTTTGTGCGGCTGCTCTAACGCTTAGTCTTCATCGTAAAGATATTTCATCACGAAGTCTTCAGCGGCTGCCGGGTCAATGGATTGCAGGCCCTTGTGGATTTCATATACGGCATCGCCAATCGGATCGCGGGTTTCGTTAACCCAGCGGCTGACGTTTGCCCGACTAACTTTCATCGCTACAGCAAGCTGATTTTGACTGATTCCATGCCGCTCTAGAACTGCCTTAAGTGCTTTGCCTGCTCTGCTCATGCACAAATTTTGTCAGAGCCAGCGTAGCAGCGTAAATGTTTCAAGTTTGGATCAACAGGAATATGGTATGTTGCTAAATGGCAACAAAAGCTCAGCTAAAAGCCAGTGCATCCTGGCGACCAACCTTTCTGCACTGGCTTAGCTCCAAACAGTCGGAGATAAATTCATTATGCAATATCGCGATCGGTTGAATCCGTGGCTAGTGGTGCGTCTGCTGCCCAAAATGCAGCGCGTGGTTATTGGG
>JAAHIA010000802.1 GCA_010671975.1 Leptolyngbya sp. SIO4C1
TCTATCACACGCTAATCAGTCAAAGGCACTGCCCGATACCGAGTGCCGGCTAACTGAAACAGGCGAAAGCTGTTTTCATAGCGGTCAAAGCAGACGTCAGCTGAGCCAGTCAGGGGACGACTTCCTCTGCCTGACACTGTTCGCAGAGCCCAAAAAACTCTAGCGTGTGATAGAAAATGCGAAACTGGTGCGACTGATTCAGGTGAGTTTCAAGCTCGTGCACTGGGCATTCATCAATGGCAACTGAGTCGCCGCAGCGCAGACAGGTCAAATGGTGGCGGTCTTCGTGACTGAGGCTATAGAGCGATTCACCATGGGGCAGCGTTCGTACCTGCACGCGGCCTTCGAGCTTCAGCGCATCTAGCGCTCGATAAACGGTGGCTAGCCCAATTCGGACATCTCGCTTGCGCAGCTCCGCGTAGAGATCTTGAGCCGAAATGGCGCGACTGAGCTTTTGCAAAATTTCAAGGACGCTGTCCTGGCTGCGGGTGCGACGAGTTTTCATGCTGGGTCATAGACCTCCCTACCCTTAAGCTTAGACCAGATGCGCAATACCGTCATTGCGATAGGATGGGAAAGCAATTAATTTTCGTAGCTGCACCGTGGCCCAGACCTACCAGGCTCAGATCTATGTCACCCTTCGCCCGTCTGTTCTAGACCCTGCCGGTACTGCCGTTCGCTCGGGGCTAGCCCACATGGGCTACGACAATGTGGAACAGGTGCGCATTGGTAAATATATAGAGGTCTCGCTCACGGCTGAGAGTGAAGCCGCAGCGCATACGCAGCTCAATCGAATGTGCGATCAGCTGCTGGCGAATCCAGTGATTGAGAACTATCGGATTGAGATCGCTCAGCTATCAGCTGCGGGGTAAACCAGGCATGAAATTTGGCATTATTACTTTTCCTGGCTCGAACTGCGATCGCGACGTAGCCTACGTCACCCGCGATATTCTCAACTGCCCGACCCAGCGCATCTGGCACGAAGACAGCGATTTGTCAGGCATAGAGGTGGTGGTGGTGCCGGGCGGCTTTAGCTATGGCGACTACCTGCGCTGCGGCGCGATCGCGCAGTTTTCACCCGCCATGCGCGCGACGGTAGCGCATGCCCAGCAGGGAAAGCCGGTGCTGGGCATCTGTAACGGCTTTCAGGTGCTGACTGTATACCGGCACGTCGCGAAATTCTCCAGGCCGCAACTCTTCGCCGCGCACGCCATCGAGCAGCTTCTCGTGCATCGCGCGCACGAGC
>JAAHIA010000803.1 GCA_010671975.1 Leptolyngbya sp. SIO4C1
TGATTAATATCGGAACTGTATTTGTATTTTATGAGAATTGCCTTTTAGTTAACGAGTTTCCTTCTCTTTCGGAAACGTTTATTCTTAATCAGATTACTGGTTTAGTGCAAGCAGGGCATAGCGTTGATATTTATGCTCGCAATGCTCAAAAAGCATCAAAGATTCATCCTTTAGTCGAAGAATACCAGCTAGTTAACAATACTTACTACTATCCATACTTACCGGCAAACTATTTTCTTCGCGCCTTAAAAGCCCTTTGGCTTATAATTGCTTATTTTTGGAAGGCTCCAAAGGCCATTCTTAAAGCACTAAACTTCAAGAAATATGGGCGTCATGCCTCGTCTTTTAGACTGCTCTATTGCAGTATTGCTTTTATCCAACAGGGCTGCCCTACCTATGACATAATCATGTGTCATTTTGGACCAACAGGCCTAGTTGCCCTTGACTTTAGAGATATTAATGTTCTATCTGGAAAAATATGCGTTACCTTTCATGGGCTTGATCTCAGCGCATATTTGATAGAGGCGGGAGAGGATATTTACGCTCCACTATTTGAAAAGGCGGATCTGCTTTTGCCAATCAGCGATTTTTGGAAACAGCGTTTAATTGAGCTGGGCTGTAATCCTAACAAAATTCAAATACATCGCATGGGTATCGATCTTGAGCACTTTGCCTTTAAGCCTAGAAAGACTGAGGAGGAACAGAAGGTACGCTTAGTGAGCGTCGCTCGACTGGTGGAGAAAAAAGGCATTGAGTACAGTATTCGAGCGCTCCAAAAGGTTGCACAACAATACCCTGCAGTGGAGTATATTGTAATCGGCGATGGGCCGCTTATGCATGAGCTCTCACAGCTCGTTCAGACTCTCGAGTTACAGAACGTAGTGCAGCTTTTAGGCTGGCAGCAGCAAGACGAGGTTGCCAAGATTTTATCGACTGCACATATTTTACTGGCACCTAGCGTCACCAGTAGTAATGGCGATATGGAGGGCATTCCAGTTGCCCTAATGGAGGCCATGGCAACTGGAATACCTGTGATTAGCACATGGCATAGCGGTATTCCAGAACTTATACACCATGAGAAATCAGGCATCTTGGTACCTGAACGCAATTCATCAGAGCTTGCATTACAAATTCTCAATCTTATTCAAGATCCTGAGAGTTGGAGCCGCCTCGGACAGTGAGCTCGAGATAAAGTCGCTAAAGAGTTTGAATCGAAGCAGCTCAATGCTTGTTTGATTGATA
>JAAHIA010000804.1 GCA_010671975.1 Leptolyngbya sp. SIO4C1
CTTAGTGGTGCAGAAAACTAAGTTGGTCTCAGCCTGAGAAACGAGTGATCCTATCGAACTCAATGCGGCAGTCCAACTGTCGCTGCTTTTTCTTTGAGGCACAAGCAGGCGGCGGACTGTAGGTCGGTAAAGGAATCAGCTGAGGCAGCGCTAAGTGCTGATAGAGCAGTCGAGCTAGCTCTCGTAAGCCGAGTTGCAGAAAACTCAGTCCCCTCTGGCTATGCCAATCCAGCTTTGAGCGCTGACCAAACAGGACCAGCATCACCCCTAGCAGCAGGGCAATCAAGCTAGCACAGTCGAGCAGCATCAATAGACAACTGAGCGCCTTGTCATCACGCAAGCCAGAGTCGAGCAGGTCGAAGGCCGCAGACTTGTAGTCCTTGAAGTGCGGCTCAATCCCACCAAAGCGCTGCCCATAGCGCTCAAAGGTATGCAGCGAGGTCGGTTGGTCAGAGAGCACAGCCCAAGCCTCTCGGGCAGCGGTGTCGTCAGCGGTGGCCAGATGAGCTTCAATGTCACCAAGGACGGTGACTTGGTGAAACAGGTAGACTTCGCCTTTGGGGGGCAGCAAGTCACTCACCGAGAGTGTCCGCTGGCTCGGCAGAGTAACCTGCAAGTCCGTTTTGACCCGGATGAACCAGTGCCAGTCATGCTGCTTGAGCCAGCGCAGCAGCGCCCCATGCTCAAAGCCTCGGTCTGCCAGCAGCGTGACTGTGCACCCCGCAGGCAAAACCTCCCTTGCCGCTGCCAGTACAGGCTGATACTGCTCAAAGCCCACCGTTGCACTGGCATGGCGGAGCACCTGTTGCGATAGCGTCAGCGAGCGTCCGCCCCACACTAAGCACACCTCGACTAGACAAAACTGGTCCCACAGCACGCTGGTATCGAGCGTCAGCGTCACGCGCTGATGCTCAAAGGCTTGCAGCACATGCCGCAGCAGCGGTTGATAGAATCGCTGCGGGCTGATGGACTCGTTGTAGACCAGGTAACTCAGCCGCTCTAGATGCGCTCTGGCACTGCAGTCTCGATGGCTCAGGTAGGGAATCCAGCGGCTCATGCAGGCGCTTTGCGACTGCAGGATGGCGGCAACTGCCTCGCATACGCCTTGCAGGTGGCGTTTATCTTTGGGCTCAAACCATTGACTCAGTTGAGCTTGCAGTTGACGATACAGAGGGGGTAGGTGCATTAGAGATAGCTTTGGTTGGGGAACTTGAGCTTCTCATACACCTGCCCC
>JAAHIA010000805.1 GCA_010671975.1 Leptolyngbya sp. SIO4C1
CACAAACATAACATTGCTGACGCCCCACGACGCTCTTCCGATCTCGCCGCCGCGCTTTCAGATGACGGCAGGCTGGCGGCGAGACCAGCTAGTCGGCTGTCTTAAAACTTGGTCGGCGACGCAGCGCATGATGCAGACTCAGGGGGCGCAGACAGTGGCCGAGCTAGCACAGAAGATTGCGATCGCTTGGCCGAACGCGCAGCAGGTACGCCAGTTTTACTGGCCCATCTATCTTCGGGTCGGCCGCGTGTAGCTAGCCGCCTTCGCCGGGGTCTTCGGGAGTGCCGCCTAGGACAGGCGTGCCGTTAAGAGGAATGGTGGGTTCGCGATCGCACAGACCAATGTGCGCATGCCAGCGGGATGGAAAGTCTGGATCAATGAAGGTAACTTCAAATCTGCCCCAGTGGTAGGTAGGTTTACCTTCTGCGCCTTCGCGGTAGGTGTCGCAGCGCAGGGACGAGGTCTCTTGCACCCAGTAGCCGCTGTAGGACCCTCGATCGGTATACACGCCGCCTAGTCCATCAATAAAGACCAGGCCGCTATTGCCATAAGACCAGATGGCGGTCGAGTTGCGATCGGCTTGATAGATGACGTCGTACTCTTCGGTGGTCCAAACCTCATCGGCTAAAGCCGGCTGAGGAACAAAGGCGCAGGTCAGCAAGCCTAAAAGCACTGGTATTTGTTTCTTTAGCATGGTTTGCTCTCGATCAGTTTCCGAGAAGTCATTATAGGTTTTGTCTGCCTATTGCAGCTTTGTCGCAGCTGCTTGGCGCTTCATCCCTACGAGCGGTTCGATATAATAAGAAAACTTTTGGGATGAGGCTGCAGATGGCTAGCCTGCTGGTTAAAGCCAATCAAATATCGCTGCCGATCAATCTGTCATCGTTGATGGCGATGGCGCAGATGAGCGACCAGCAGTTCTATGAATTTTGTCAAACGAATCCAGACTTGCGGATTGAGCGCAGCGCGAATGGAGAGGTAATTGTCATGCCGCCTGCTTTTGCAGAAACAGGAAATCGCAACGGCAGGATTTTTGGGCAGCTATTTGTTTGGTCTGAAGCAGATGGCACAGGAGAAGCATTTGATTCTAGCGCGGGCTTTACTTTACCTAATGGCGCAGTGAGATCGCCCGATGCCGCTTGGATTTTGTCTGAGCGTTGGAATGCTCTAGCGCCGGCGCTGCAAGCTTCTTTTGCGCCTATTGTTCCTGATTTTGTTGTGGAACTTCGGTCT
>JAAHIA010000806.1 GCA_010671975.1 Leptolyngbya sp. SIO4C1
GGGCAGCCATCGACTAGTTGGCCGCTCTACCACGAACCCGGATGAGATGGCTGCCCAGCAGTCGTCGAGCAACCTCTACTGGCAGATCTTGCTGACCCAGATGCACCCCGTCCGCTTCTACCGCCAGCGCCAGATCAATCCGATCGTTGACGATAAAGAGCGCATCGTACTGATAGCACAGCTGCCGCATTTTCTCAGCAACGGGCAGCCGCTGCATATCGTCAGCCGTTTTTTCGCGATATTGCACAATATCGACGCCGCCTTTGAGGGCTGCTTCAACCACGCTGAGTAAGCTATCGCTAGGTGAAGTCACCAGATAGAGTCGCGATCGCGCTAGACGCTGCCGCAGCCGATCGCCTAGCAGCTCACTCTCTAGGCTATAGAGCCGATAGCGCAGCTGTTTGCAAGCAGCCGCCATGTCGGCGCTGTGCAGCTTGCCATATTCTTCTAGAACGCGCAGCGCCTCCTGAACGCGGCAAAAGTTAGCCTGTAAAACTGACTGCATCGTCGAGCGCTGAGTCTCTTGCGGGTGGGTGAGCCCGGTGCCAGCATCGCCGGGCGTATCGCGAGCCTGGCGAATCTCGGGCGTATGCCACTGGGCTAGCAACTGTCGCCACTGCTTGCACTGCTGGGTCATACTTTCACTGTTGAGCCCGAAGCGGCACCATTCTTCAATCGTACGAATACCCTCACGCGCTCGATCGAGGTTGGCATCCAAAATGCGATAGAGCGTCAGAGGAAGAGCTGAGCCATTGATTTGCATAAATCAGGTAGCAGAATTCGATTGCTTTTCATCCTATCGCTAATTGCCTCAGCACCGGCTGATCACAGCCGCGCTCACAGCCGCGACTGCTAACCTAGCTGCCCATGAAACCCCGGCGTACCGCTAGAGCAGTTCGTTAAAAAGTGTCACGGTTTGCGCAACTGGGGGTTGACAAACAACAACCTACGCGATCAATATTCCAGAGATTCTATTACGAGCCGGCGTGACTACGAGCGCCCGCTGTTCTTCGTTGCAGAGACTGCAGGTGACTATGCTGAGCCAATACAAGCCGCTAACGCCCCTTTTAATAGCAATGTTTATCCTGGCTGTTCCGCCGGCTGCGGCACAGGAGCCTACGGCTGACGACACTTATGAAAGCGCATTGACCAGTCAGTCGGCCAGCCAATATCAGGTCTTACATGTCAACTCAGCAGCGGGCAGCGATGTCAATAGCGGCACTCAGCA
>JAAHIA010000807.1 GCA_010671975.1 Leptolyngbya sp. SIO4C1
AGCGGTCAGCTTTTGGGTTTTTTCCAGGCCCTTCCGGCTTTTCAGCTTGGAAAAACTTAAGCTCATTGCTTGGCTATAGTACACCCAGAAATAATCCTAAATTAGGGTCGGGCCGAGTGTCTGAATGCAACTACTGGCATACATTCCCCCACCGTAGCGGCTGCTCTGTTACTTTTAGTCAGATATCTGGGTGTACTATAGCCAAGCAATGAGCTTAAGTTTTTCCAAGCTGAAAAGCCGGAAGGGCCTGGAAAAAACCCAAAAGCTGACCGCTACCTACTGTGTCTTAATTGAGACTTGATTGAGAAATGTATGTCAAAGTCTGAAATATCTCAAAGAGTTTTTCTAGTTGGCTGTGCGCGTTCAGGCACAACCCTACTGCAAAGCTTGCTAGCGGCACATCCTGAAATTGCTTCTTTTCCAGAGAGCAGCTTTTTCCAAAATCTATTTGCGCACAGTGAGCCCAAGCGTAAGCTGCTGGGCTTAGCTTCTCGGCGAGCCAAGCCTAGGCTCAGAGATTTTTTAACAGAGATCGGGCATTCGGAGACGGCAGCAGATATCAGCCGCTTTCTATTATTTCCCGATCAGCTAACGCGACGGTTTATTCATATCCTCGATCAGCTAACAGTTCGCGAAAATAAAACTATCTGGCTTGAAAAAACGCCTACAAACTTATACTTTATTAATTATATAAACCAGCAAGCTGATCAGCCTAAATTTATTCATATAGTGAGAAATGGTGAAGACGTCGTTGCTTCACTCTTTGATGTTAGGAAAAAATATCCAAAAGCTTGGTCTTTAGAACCAGCAGATATTGACTTATCTATACAGAGATGGGTTAAAGATGCTGGCATTAGTCTGACTTATCTATCTGAAAAAAATCACATTTTTGTCAGATATGAAGCGTTGGTTAAAAATCCAGAATATGAGCTCAAAAGAATTTGCAACTTTCTCAATTTGAGCTTTGACTCTAGTGTCCTCAAAAATTATCGCGTGGCTTCCAAAGTCGTTAGCCTCAGTCGCGAGCCGTGGAAGCAAACCGTTGGGGAAGCCATTAGAAGTAAAAACTCAACTAAATTTTATGAATTGTTTAATCAAGATGAGCAAAATTATATCCGTGAGCAAGTTTCAAAAGTTGATCTGAGCGCTTTCAACCAGACTTTCTTGCCTAAATAGATACTTATCTAGCTGCCTTAGATAGGCTTTAGATAAACCTGGCAGG
>JAAHIA010000808.1 GCA_010671975.1 Leptolyngbya sp. SIO4C1
TCGCTGCCGCTAGCGGCCCTGCCCGGCTTAGACGGTGTGTTTGCGGGGACTCGGCCTGACAATCTTGGCGTGCAGCAGGGCGAACTGGCTGCCTGCCCTAGCTCTCCGAACTGCGTCTCAAGCCAGGCAGAAGACGATCATGCGATCGCGCCCCTAACCTACAGCCGCGATCACCAAGCAGCGCAGGCTACCCTAGTCAAAATTCTACAAAATCAGCCGCGCACGCAGATCATCGAGCAGCGGCCAGACTATGTCTATGCTGAATTTGCCAGCCGACTGATGGGATTCGTCGACGATGCTGAGTTTTACTTTCCCAGCGATACAAAAACGATTGAGGTGCGCTCAGCCGCCCGGCTGGGCGAGTCTGACTTAGGCGTCAATCGGCGGCGGCTAGAGCAGATTCGGCTAGCACTGCAGGAGCTTGGCGCGTAGCCTATAGCCTTAAAGCTCTATTGGGCGGTAAATAAATCTAGCGGAAAAGGGCCGTAGGTACCCATCACGCCAGCGGCCTCTGCCTCTGAGACATGGAACGATACCAGCACACCGCGCGAGGCCCCGGTGTAGTCATCTAAATACCAGGCTCCTTTGAGCGTATTAAACTTCAAAAAAACAGCGCCTTCATGAGCTGGCAGGTCGAGCGTAATCGGTCGAGCAAAGACGCCGACGTACTGCTCTAGCGCCGCTTTGCCTTCCGCTAGCGTTGCCGCACAGACGCCAATCGTTTCATAGTCAGCCAGATCACTAAACCACAGCAGCGCCGTCTGTACCGACTGCTGCTCAGCCGTCGACAGCTGAGGCGGGACGTGCAGGCTGCTGAAGCGGGCTAGCTGCTGGCGAACGGCTTGAATGTTGTCTGGGGTAGGCAATGGTTTGGACATGGGCGTGCAATCTGGGGCTGACTACTGGGTTCACTAAGGAGAAGATACTCCGATGCTGTCACTGTTTTTTACTACTGCTCATTTTCAACATGCCGTCAGTTTGTGAACGATCGCCCGTCTCCTATAGCCTGCGTGTCAAAGACATGCCCAAAGATGAGCGTCCGCGCGAGCGGCTGCTGGCTTTTGGCGCAAAAACGCTGCAAACAGCGGAGCTAATTGCAATTCTACTGGGTACCGGGATCAGCCGGGGCAATAAGCTCTCTGCGGTCAACCTGGGGCAGCATTTGCTCAATCAGCTCAGTCAGACCGGGCAGCCGGCCTTGGCAGTGCTGCGGGAGATCG
>JAAHIA010000809.1 GCA_010671975.1 Leptolyngbya sp. SIO4C1
TTCTCTGAAGCGTAGCCACTGATCTGGCTGCACAGTCCTTTTCTCAACCCGATGGTGCTGTGTTTCAGATGCTCTGTCCAGCAGACCAGCTACTTCAGGTTTTGATTCAGGGCACTTATGACGTTTCCCACAGATCTCCCTATCGCTGGATTATGGATTCATGGCATGTGATTACTCAAAATATGACGCAGCCAGATCAGTGGCTACGCTTCAGAGAACAATCACGGTCTTTTGAGGATAAGCTTCCTCTGATTGAGATGATGCAATATTTACAATCTAGCTTTCAGATTGAGATTTCTAACGGATATTGATCGGAATCTCAATTTCTAACAATCACCGTGTCTATCCCATTAATCTGGGATGCCACTTCGGAAAAAGAACTCCAATAGCTCCCGATCAGTTTACGACAGTGAGCTAGACAGTATAAATCGATGGCCGCATCCCAAACAGCCTGGGGCTGCTGCCGATCGAGACTCTTTTTAGGATGAACAGCAATTCTATTTGGAAAAACAGTTCGAAGGTGCCTTTCAAGAGTTGGATCATCCGTAGCCAGGAAGAAACAAGCATTTTTATCGTGATTGACTTCTTGGTTCATATACTCAATGAATTTTTGAGTCGGGCTATATTGAATCGATTTTGCATTATCTGTTCGTCTAATGTGGACACCGATTCGATCTTTGACTCGGTATTGATCAACCCTATCGCTTATTGCTTGTCGAGGCTGAATCCAGCTAAAAGCTTTCATTGAAGACCATTCGAAGAATCGATCGTGAGAGCTCAGATAAGTCCACACTTGGTCTAAGGCTTTATCAATGTTTGTGCTTCCTTTCTCTCGCTTGAGAGTGTCAAGATGCCCTGCATCAAAATAAGATTCAGAAAAATGAGATCGAGCCTGTCGCTCAATTTTGCGCAGCGCTTTTGAGGTAAAACCCGGTTTGACTTCAACGATCGCAGTGATTTCTTTGGGTACCAGGAACAGCTCACTAAATTTACAATTACAGTGGATATTGAGTTCCCAAATGACATATAGCTGCCGCCGCTGTTTGGTGGCTAACGCGATCGCAGCGTCCAAAGATCTCAATCGATTGCACAACCCTAAAATAGGTTTAAAGATGATCATAGACAACACATTATATGGGGGATTTTGCTTTTCTGTGGTCAGGCAGATTGGTCAGGTGTCGCCTTTGGGTTGGACTCTTTAAGAAAATCTTTTACTGCC
>JAAHIA010000081.1 GCA_010671975.1 Leptolyngbya sp. SIO4C1
GGTGAATTCCAGCCGATTGAACCACCGCCTGCTGACTCAAGTGAATTTCAGCCAATTGAACCAGCAGGCGGTGGTTCAATCGGCTGGAATTCACCTGTGTCAGCAGGCAATGGATCAATCGGCTGGAATCCACTTGGGTCAGCAGGCGGCGGCTCAATTGGCTGAAATCCGCTGCTGTCTGTGATTTTTGCGGTGGGTTTAGCTGCGGAACTCACAGCCGAGGTTTTGGCCTGCAGCAGCTCCTGCTGCTTTTGACGCGCCCAGTCTTGTACCTGACGGCTCGTACTCTGGGTTAGCGGCTGGCAGAGCGCCAATGCCTTTGACCACTGCTGCTGGGCCGCGTAGGCGCGCACTAGGCCCATCTGCGCTTTTGTCTGATAGGACTTGGGTAAATGAGCCCGGCAGAGCGATTCAAACGTTGCGATCGCGCCCGTATAGTCTTTGCGCTTCAGCGCTCGCACCCCTCGCTGCAGCTGCTGATCTGGATTAAAGTCAGATTTCATGCACCCCTCGCTAGTGGCTAGCGGCTATCGATGTTAACCAGGGTACGCACAAGTTTCCCGATTATGACTTGAGATTTGCCAGCTGTCTATAGAATTGGCTGCTAGCGCTATCTACCTGTGAGGTTGCTGTCTGTTCCTATCTACTGCTGTCTATCGCTGTTCGCCGCTGTCTACCGCTGTCCACCGCTATCTATCGGCAGCTATGGGACAAGCCCCGTCGAATTTGACCTATTTGCACGAGGTCAGCAACCCTCTATGATGGTTAAGAAAAGGTTAACATCAGTTAATTTTTCTACAGAGTTTCCGCCACCGCTTTCTCATCACCACGCTCTTTCATGCCCATTGCCCTGCTGTCTGCCGCAAGCTTTATCTCTTGGTTTATCAGCATGATAGCGGGGGGTGGCAGCCCGCTGCTGCTGGTGCCGACGGTAAATGTTTTGCTCGGGTCGCAGTCAGTGGCACCCGTTTTGACGATAGGGCTGCTGGCTGGCAATCTGCAGCGCTGCTGGCTGCTAAGAGCGCACATTGACTGGCGTATAGCGGCCTGGCAGCTGCCGGGCGTATTTGTAGGGGCTGGGCTGGGCGCGATCGCGTTTACGCAAATCCGGGTTGAAGGGCTGCAGCTGGTGATTGCCCTGCTGCTGCTGTGGATGCTGCTGCACAGCTGGCTGTCTCAGCACGTGCGGCTGCCCTGCTGGCAGATTAGGGCCTGGCAGTTTCTGCCGCTGAGCTTTCTCAATGCTGTAGGCTCGGGGCTGGTTGGCACTACCGGCCCTATCTTGAATCCGGCCTATTTAAGCTACGGTCTTACTAAAGAAGCCATGATTGCCACCAAGTCGGCTACCTTAGTGCTGGGGCACTGCGTCAAGCTGGTAGTCTACGGCAGCTTTGGCGTGCTCAGCCCTGATATTCTTGGATATGGCGCGCTGATTGGGCTGATGGCGCTGCCCGCTAACTGGCTGGGCAACCAGGTGCTGCAGATGATGAGCGCGCAGCAGTTTAAGCGGACAGTTTTTTTGCTGATTGGCGTGAGCGGCCTGCTGACGCTCTGGCAGGAGCGAGGGCTGCTAGGTATCTAGCGACTGGCTCAGCAGCTCTTCTACCGCCGCATAGAGCGTGGCCTCAGATTCACCGGCAAGCTGAGCGTCTTTTAACTCGATTAAACCCTGGGCTAGGGTTTCTGCCCGCGACCTGTAGAGTGCATTGGCAGCCAGCAGGTCGGTAAAGACGGTGTGCTCGACCTCTAAGCGGCTGGCCTCGTCGGTCAGCGGTTCGGCATAGGCCACTTCACCCACGTCGTATTTCAGCAGAAAGATCAGGGCGTTAGTGCGCTGCTGTAGCGCCTGCTGCAGGGCGCGCGTATCTAGCTCTAGGCGATCAAACCCGACCTGTCCGTCAATGCGCAATTCAACGATCGGTTGTGTCTCAGCTGGCAGATGCGTTTGAGTGACGGCTGCGATCGCAGCGGACTGCAGCTCCTCGACGGTTTCTCGTCCCTTAGCCGTCACTCGCAGCCTGAGCACCGGCCGCTGCGGATAGTCTGTCTTCAGCTCGGCTTGTACGCCAGCCGCATCTAGCTCGACCAGCAGCACGCCGCGCTCAAAGGCGGCTTCTTCGATGTTGTTGGCCTCTAGCGAGCCCGGATTAAAAATCCAGTTTTCAACGGCATAATGCTTGTGAATATGCCCGAGCGCTAGATAGTCAACGCCCACCTTTTGCAAGGGCAGCAGATCACTGTAGCGCAGCGCGCCAGCATAGCGAGCAATCTGACCTTCAAGACCGTGGTGAAACAGCAGCACCGTTTGGCCAGGGCCAGGCGGCAGCGTCTCAATTGCGGCCGCTACCTGCTCAATCGCGCTGGGGGCGGCCGCACCGTACCAGCTGCTTCCCAGCACGCGCACGCCGCAGGGCAGGTCGATGTAGCCGCCGCGTCGGGTGCCCTCATCCCAAGGCGCGTAAAAAGGCTCTCCGTCGGCCACTTTACCGGGTTCGAGCAGCTTCAGCAGCCCCCAGTCAGAGAGATAGCGCAGCCAGCTGGTTTTGGTGCCATAGGGCCGATTGTCGTGGTTGCCCTCAATGGCCAGCACGGGAATCTGAGCCGCCTGCAGCATTTGCAGGCAGATCTGGGCCTGATTGAGAATCGCCGGCTGAATCATCCGATGCTCAAACAGATCGCCGGCAATCACAACGAAGTCAACCGCTGCTGCAATCGCATGCTGCTCAATCACATGGCGCAGCGCATGGAAGAAGTCTTTAGTGCGCTCAGGCGAATCGTAGCGATCAAAGCCTAGGTGAATGTCAGCGAGGTGCAGAAATCTGGCCATGCCTTTTCTCAGCTGTCAGGTTGGGCTCATCTAAACCGGCACACCGCTGGTTTCAGCCGCTAGCTCCTCTAGCCGCTCCTGCTGATCCTTGGTGATGCAGGACTGAATCACTTCTTCAATATCGCCTTCCAAAATAGGATTCAGACTGAAGTTTTGGCTGAGGCGATGATCGGTGACGCGATTGTCTTTGTAGTTGTAGGTGCGAATTTTCTCGGAGCGTGAGCCGGTGCCCACTTGCGATCGCCGCATGGAGGTGACGGCTTCCTGCTGCTCTCTAAGCTTCATCTCATAGAGCTTAGCGCGCAAAATCTGCATGGCGCGCTCGCGGTTTTGCAGCTGCGATCGCTCCTCGGTACAAAAGACGCGAATGCCGGTTGGTTTATGAAACAGGTCGACCGCTGTCTCTACCTTGTTGACATTCTGGCCGCCGGCCCCGCCGGAGCGCGCTGTAGACATTTCAATGTCTTTGGGGTCAATCTCAATTTCGACATCGTCTACTTCTGGCATCACAGCCACGGTTGCGGTGGAGGTATGGACGCGCCCGCCCGCCTCGGTGACGGGTACGCGCTGCACTCGATGGACGCCGGCTTCAAACTTTAGCTTGCTGTAAACCTGATCGCCCTGAATTTCTAGAATCGCTTCTTTAAAGCCGCCCATATCAGCGGTCGATTCGCTCAGCATTTTTACCCGCCAGCCCTGTCCTTCACCGTAGCGCGAATACATTCGCACCAGGTCGCCGGCCCAAATTCCGGCTTCATCACCGCCGGTGCCGGCTCGCACTTCTAGCATGATGTTCTTATCGTCATTCGGGTCGCGCGGCAGCAGCAAGATCTTCAGACGCTGCTCAAGCACCTCAAGCTTTTCTTCGAGCTCGTTCACTTCGAGCGCCGCCATCTCGCGCAGCTCTGGGTCGCTGGCTGACTCTTTGTAGACTTCCTGCGCGCCGACATATTCTGACTGAGCCTGCTGCCACTGGTCGTAGGTCATGACGGTTTCTTCGAGTGAGGAGCGCATCTTGGCGATCTTTTGAAACTCGTCTGGATCTTTAGCGACGTCCGGATCGGCCATTCGCCGGGTGAGTTCTTGGAAGGTTTGCTCAACCGACTTTAGCTTGTCTAAGAGATATTGCTCAGCCATTACTTACTTCCCCATTTCGATCAACAACCCTAAAAATAGAGCGTCCGAGCGGCTCATGTTCAAACCACTCGGACTTAGATTGGCGCTGCAATCGCTATTTTTCAGACTGGCTGTCTTGGGTACTATCGGTCATGCCGTACTTACGCAAGAAGCGCTCCACTCGACCTTCGGTATCAATAATCTTCTGAGTGCCTGTGTAGAAAGGATGGTTGCCCGACCAGACATCGACATGCAGCTCTGGCTGCGTTGAGCCGACCGTCATAACGAGCTTGCCATCGCAGTACACTTTTGCTTCGGGATACCACTCTGGATGAATATCTGATTTTGCCATTGCTCTAGATCTTTCGCCTCTACCTAGTTTAACGTTTCGAGAACTGGGGTGCCTTACGCGCTTTCTTCAGACCGTACTTTTTCCGTTCCTTAGAGCGCGGATCGCGGGTCAGATAGCCTTCAATTTTCAGCGGCTGACGGTTATCGGGGTCGAGCTCGCACAGCGCCCGCGCCACGCCTAGCTTGATGGCATCTGCCTGCCCGGTTAGGCCGCCGCCGCGCACGTTGACCAAAATGTCATAGTCGCCTTCTAGACCTAGGGTCTCAAGCGGTGCTTTGCTGGCATTGAGGTAGCCGGCATTGTACTGCAGGTACTCTTCCCCCAGTTTGCCATTAACCAAGAGCTTGCCGCTGCCGGGGACTAAGCGCACCCGCGCAACGGACGACTTGCGGCGTCCGGTGCCCCAATAGACCGCGCGATCTGAATCTGCCATTAGTTTTGTCCTCCAGGAAGGGTATTAACAGTAAGGGTTTCTGGCTGCTGCGCCTGGTGTGGATGCTCCGGGCCAGCATAGACCTTTAGCTTGGTAAAGAGCTTGCGACCGAGCGCATTCTTCGGCAGCATTCCCTTCACCGCTTTTTCGACAATTCGTTCTGGAATGCGGTTTTGCAGCTGCTGAAAAGTCTCTACCTTCATTCCTCCCGGACGACCCGAATGCCGACGATAGAGCTTTTCAAAGCGCTTTTTGCCCGTTACATCGACCTTATCGGCGTTGATCACAATCACGAAATCCCCCGTGTCCATGTTGGGGGTATAAGTCGGTTTGTTCTTGCCGCGCAGAATGCCAGCAACGGTAGTGGCCAAGCGACCCAGACGCTGATCGGCAGCGTCTACTACGTACCACTTTTGTTCAAGTCCGCCTGCGGGCGGAACATAGGTCTTAGACATGTTAGTTTTCCTGGACTCTAGATATCGACGAGATAGCTGACAAAGCTGACAAAACAGTTCAGACCGCAACGGCTGCTGTGGCCGCCAACAAAAACTGAGGCTGGGTATCGACCCAAGCCGCCGGTGGAAACGGAAAATCGTCGTAGCCCACCCGCAGCAGACAGAGGCCCTGAGCCGGCGCAGCATATTTGACTAGATCGCGCCGCTGCGACTGCCAAAGCTGAGTAAACTCATCCGGCGCTAGCCGTTTTCGGCCCACCTGAACCAGCAGGCCCATCACCAGGCGAACCATGCCGTAGAGAAAGCCTTTCGCCTGCAGCTCTACTTGCACAAAAGCGCCTCGGCGAGTACACTCGGCGGCTTGCAGGTCAACCCAAGAATGAGCCCGCCCTGAGCCCGCTCGGTGAAACGCAGCTAGATCATGATACCCTACCAGCGGGGTGAGCGCCGACTGCATCAGGTGCTCGTCTAGCGGCTCGTAGTAAAAGTGCCAGGCGTAGGGTCGAATGAAGAGATTGGGGTAGGCGTCAGTGTAGAGCGTATACCGATAGCGCCGCCAGTGAGCAGAAAACTGGGCATGCCAGTCGTCGCTCACTCGGGCCGAAGCGCGCACGGCAATGTCTTCAGGCAGCCGATGGTTGAGAATATCGGCCCAGCGATAGGCTGGAATCATCGCTGGCGCATCAAAATGAGCTACCTGGGCAGCCGCGTGAACGCCGGTATCAGTCCGCCCAGCACCGTGTACGGTAACAGACTGACCGGTCACCGAGCGAATAGCGACCTCTAGCTCCGCCTGCACAGTGCGCTCCTTAACTTGGCGCTGCCAGCCGTGAAAGTGCGTGCCGCGATACTGCACGATTAGCGCTATGCGCTGAGCCGCCTGCCGCTTAGCTTCAGGCGCGTCCTTGAGCTGCTGTGATACCCTAGAGGCTCGGCCGGACATGGTGCTTTAGCGCTGCTTATGTCAGCTCGATAATTGCCATTTCTGCATTGTCGCCGCGCCGTCTGACAGTGCGAACGATGCGAGTGTAGCCGCCTTGACGGTCGGCGTAGCGATCGGGCACCTGATCAAACAGCGCCTGAACCAGGTCTTTATCGTACAGGTAGCTCAGCGCCTGACGACGCGCCGGCAGCGAGCCGTCTTTGGCCAGGGTGATCATGCGATCGGCCTCAGACCGAACGGCCTTGGCCCGAGCCTGAGTCGTTTTGATTCGACCGTTGCGAATCAGATCGGTGGTTAGCGATCGCAGCAGCGCTCGCCGCTGGTCAGCGGGCTTGCCTAGCTGAGCGACACGACAACGATGGCGCATAGTAGCCTCCTACAGAATGTAAACAGACAGTGTAAACAAATCGCTTTAGACAGAAAAAAACCGAAGCAGGTGCTTCGGAACGTTTCCTCTGAGCCCGTCAGAGGTAGCTGCTGATGGCTAAGAAGACTTAGCTGGCTTTTCCAGCGGCAGCATGATGCCGAGCTTTTCCTGCAGCGCTTCAACCACCTCTTCTGCCGACTTCTGGCCGAAGTTTTTGATCTCTAGCAGATCTTCTTGGCTGTAGTCGAGCAGATCAGAGACCGAGTTAATCTGAGCTCGCTTCAGACAGTTGTAGGCTCGTACCGAAAGCTGCAGCTCCTCGATGGGAATCTGATAGGTGGGATCTTCTTCTTTGACATCCTCATCGCGCTTAGGTTCAAGCGTGACGTCTTTGAGCGGATTAAACAGATCTACCAGAATCACAGCGGCCTCGCTCATTGCCTGCTGCGGCGTGAGGCTACCGTTTGTCCAGATTTCCATCATCAGCCGATCTTTTTGCAGCGCGCCGCCAACAATCGTGTCTTCGACGGTGTAGTTAACCTTGCGCACCGGCATGAAGATTGCGTCAATCTGCATGAAATCCAGCGCCGCCGACTCATCCCGATGGCGACTCACCGAGCGATAGCCGCGACCGCGCTCAATCCGAAACTCCATCTCCAGCTTATGGCCGGCTGCAACCGAGGCTACATACTGATCGGGGTTGACCAACTCTACCTCGGAAGGCAGCTCGAAATGAGCCGCCGTCACCGTCATGGGACCTTGAACCGCCAGCCGACCAATCTGCGGCTGACTAGAATAGCTCTTAAGAACAATCTCCTTCATGTTGAGAAGAATGTCTAAGACATCTTCTCTAACGCCTGGAATAGTTGCGAACTCGTGATTGGCGCCATCAATCCGCACAGCTGTAACGGCTGCTCCTTCTAGGTTAGAGAGCAGGACGCGTCGTAGCGCGTTGCCCACTGTGGTTCCCTGGCTGCGCTCTAGCGGCTCAATCACAAACCGGCTGTACTGACTCTGATCGTCTTCAACAATGGATTCTACGCATTCAACCTGAAACTGTGCCACTGCGTGACCTCCCTATTTGCCCTCGTCGTCATGTTTGTTTCCTGCCACTGGTTTAGACCCGACGACGCTTCGGCGGGCGGCAGCCATTGTGGGGAATTGGTGTCACATCGCGGATTAACGTAATTTCTAGCCCAGCCCCTTGCAGGGCGCGAATGGCAGTTTCCCGACCAGCCCCAGGACCGCTTACCATCACTTCAATCTGGCGCATGCCCTGGTCCATAGCGCGGCGGGCGGCGCTGTCGGCTGCTGTCTGGGCCGCAAAGGGAGTACCTTTCTTAGCCCCTTTAAAGCCGCTAGAGCCGGCTGAGGCCCAAGAAATCGCGCCCCCGTTGGCGTCAGTAATTGTGACAATCGTATTGTTGAAGGTTGATTGGATATGAGCTACCCCATTAGGGATGTTCTTTCTCGGCTTGCGCCCACCGGCTCGCTTACCACCTTTTGCCATAGTCCTTAAAGTTCCACACAGAGTTAATTGCTTACAGAGCTATTTGCTTAAACACAAGAAAATGCGATTGCTCAAGCAGCAAGGCTGACCGGCATCGCATTCCCTAGAAAGCGCCTACCGCTATGGGCCAGGCGCTCCAACCTATTTCTTCGGCGCTTTCTTCTTGCCGGCGATCGCAACCCGACGGCCGCGCCGCGTTCGCGCATTTGTGCGGGTTCGCTGCCCCCGTACCGGCAGCCCTGCCCGATGCCGGCGGCCTCGATAGCAGCCAATATCCATCAGCCGCTTGATGTTCATGTTTTCCCAGCGTCGCAAATCTCCCTCGATTTGGTAGTCGTTCTCGACCACCTCGCGCAGCTTAGAAACGTCGCTGTCAGCGAGATCCTTGACGCGAACATCGGGATTGACGCCCGTTTTCGCTAAAATTTCTTTAGAACGGCTCAACCCGATACCGTAAATATAGGTCAAACCAATTTCAATACGTTTATCCCGTGGTAGGTCAACGCCTGCAATACGTGCCACCGAATTTCTCCCTAGCTTTTTGCTGCCTTGCTCAAGTTTGGCCTCGCTGAGTACGGCTGTAGAGCCGTTCTCGCCGATGCCGAGTTTTGCCTGTCCTAACCCTGACGCTGCTTGTGCTTCGGGTTGGAACAAATCACCATAACGCGACCACGGCGTCGGATGACCCGGCATTTTTCACACATTTTCTTGACGGATGCCCGGACTTTCATGCCGAAAACGAAATAAAGATTCCCTACAGAACTGCCATCCTAGCAAAGTTTTTTGACGTGCGTCAATTTTTTTGAAAATTGCCGTCGCCACGCCCCCTGCAAACGGTGAAAGGGGCTGTCAAGCTTGGATCTAAGGCCGCTCAACGCTCAACGCCAGGGATAAAAGTTAGCTAGGCCCTGAGACCACTGTCCAACTTTTCAACCCTGGCGCTTAGATAGCTCGAAGTGCGAGATTGGCGAGGCCAGTGAGCCTGTTGGGCTATGCCCCTCTTTGAATTGCGGCTTCGACCTGCTTAAATTCCTGCTCTAGACGCTTTTTCAGCTTCTGCGGTACGGGCCGGTTAGGGTAAGCGCTGTAGTGGCCTGCTAGCGCGTTGAGGGCGGTACGCATCGTGGCGAAAGAGCTCAGATTAGCCACCGAGCTGTTGCGGCGGTAGCGTGATGCAAAAGCGTTGATTTGCTGTTTGGCTTCGCTTTGGGCTTCAATCTTGCCTGAGTCGTTGTCAGGCAGGTTGATCGCCGTTCTCAAGCTGTCGATGACCGCTATCGTGTCTTGTTTGTAGTCGCCAGTCAAGCCGTCTACGCCCGACGCGCCGGTGCTACACCCCGTTAGCCCAATCAGCGCGACCAGCGCGATCGCCAACACGCGTGACAAAATGCGTTTCATAAAATCCCGTCCTAATAGAGCAGCCTCAGTTGATTGGCACTGCATGAGCAATGGGCATTGCCAATCTGCCTTGCTGGTTTGCCGTTGGGTCTATCTTATCGGAAGACGGCTCGCCGGAAATATCCCTTCAGCAGGATTAAGCTGCTAGCTAGGCCTTTGGCTGGCTTAGCGCTCTGCAGCCGCTAGGCTGGATAGATCCGCAGGCGGCGGTTGGGCTCATCGCCAAAGCTCAATGATTTGAGCCGATAGTGCTCTGCTAGCTCATGCTGCATTTTGCGAATTTTGGCAGAGCGCGGTAGCAGCTCGACCGGCTGACCTTTAGGAATGACGATTTGCTCAACGGCAAGCCGTGCTTCTTCGAGCGCTTCTAGCTCGTCGTCCTCACCGCTGCGAGTAAACAGGTCGAGGTTGAAGGCTTCGGCCGTGCCCGGTTCGTTCATATCGAGCAGTCGCCTCAGCGTTCGCGTAATCTGAGGAATGCTGTTTGACTTGACCGTGTAGATAGGGATTTGGCGAGACTTTGCCACCTGACGCAGTTTGGAATGGTTTTTGACATGCGATCGCAGCGCCAAAACAGCTTCAGCCAGGTCTAAGTCCTTGGTGATCACAACCGGTAGATCGAGCGTACGGATTACATGCTCGAGCTGCTCGCGGCTGATGCCGTAGGGGTAGAGCGACAGCATGTCTTCGCCGTTGGGGCCGACCATCGGCGGTCCGGCCTCAGCCCGCTCTAGCAGCGACTGGCTAGAATCTAAGGCCGCTTCACTCAAAGAGCTGTCAAGTAAGTTCTGAAAGTACTGCTGTGCAGCGGGCGCTGCTGGTGCGGCCTGGGTCCGAGCCCTGCGCTTTTTGCTCTTGCCCAGCGGCAGCATCTGCCCGGAGGCGCGCCAGCCGCCAGTCACCGAGGCTGCCGTTGAGTTTGCCAGCTCGCTGTAGCGGGGCAGCTCGTGCGTCACCAGCACCTTACCAGTTTCACTCAGCGTTCTCACCTGCCGTCCCGGAATCCGACCCCGCAGCAGCTGATCGACCGTTTCGGCCACATCCTCATGCACCACCCAGCGCTGGCGCTCTAGCATTTCTACCGCAATGTCAAACGTGGGGGGGGCTTTGCGCTCTAGAACGCTCTTTTGGCTGCCTCGGCGGCGGGCCTCATCATCGCCGAGCGTGACAGTCTGAATGCCGCCCACTAGATCTGAAAGCGTTGGGTTCTTGATCAGGTTTTCTAGCTGGTTGCCGTGCGCTGTACCGACTAGCTGCACGCCGCGCTCGGCAATCGTACGGGCGGCTAGCGCTTCTAGCTCAGTCCCGATTTCATCAATCACAATCACCTCGGGCATGTGATTTTCTACCGCTTCAATCATCACCTGATGCTGCTGTTCGGGGCGCGCTACCTGCATGCGTCGAGCCCGTCCAATCGCCGGGTGAGGTACGTCCCCATCGCCGGCAATCTCATTGGAGGTGTCGATAATCACCACGCGCTTGAGCAGATCGTCAGCCAGCACCCGCGCTATTTCTCGCAGCGCCGTCGTTTTGCCAACCCCAGGTCGACCCAGCAGCAGAATCGACTGGCCGGTTTCTACCAGATCGCGAATCATGCCAATCGTCCCAAACACGGCCCGACCCACTCGACAGGTCAGCCCGATGACGTCGCCAGCGCGATTGCGCAGCGCACTGATGCGATGCAGCGTCTTTTCAATACCGGCGCGGTTATCGCCACCGAAATGGCCGACGCGCTCAATGCAGTGATCTAGATCGGCCTGAGAAACAGCTGATTCTGAGAGATACTCGGCGGCATCGAGGAAGCGAGCCTCAGGCCGACGCCCTAAGTCGAGAATGACCTCAATCAGCTGATCTTTGTGGGCATGGGTTTCTAGCTTTTGGCAAATCTCAGCCGGCAAAATCTGCAGCAGCTGATCGAGATCGTCTGTAATGGTTGCCTCTGGCTGCTGGAAGCTCGCCGTGGTCTCAGCAGTGACGGCGTCTGAAGTCGGTATCGGCGGGTTTTGGTTGGAACGCTCCATGGAGATTGGCAACTAGTTGAGTAAAAACTTAGGTTGAGACTGGATGATGATCAAACGAACGGCGTAAATGTCGGCTGGCTCAGGTGCCTAAGATGGCTCTCGGCTGCGGGGCTTTAAGCTGAGAGACCAGCCTCTGTGCAGCCTGGACGGCCTGCTGTAGCAGCTGGGGATGCTGTTCTAATGGCTCTGCCAGTAAAAACGGCGCGATTAGCTTGCGAGCATAGCTGCCATAGGCAATACCGGCAACGCTAGGGGTTCCTGGCGCTGTTCGCAGCAGGTTTAGGGCTTCGAGTTTCTCGACCGTGTAGGCGTTAGTCCCTCCAGCCAGTTGAACATAGCCAGGTAAACCTGCGCTTAAGACCTGCTGTCCAGCCCGAATGGCCAAATGCGTGGTGCCAGCGCCAATATCACCGCTCATAGGGCGGCCGTCTGTCTGCCAAATCAGCGGTACCGGCAGCGGCTGCATGATGGCATAGAGCCGTCTGAGATAGTCGACCAGCCCGGCGGCGACTGAGCAGCTGACGGCAATCAGCTTTAGCTTAGGCAGGTAGGGCAGAAGCTGCTGCCACAGCTGTGCAAAGTCGCGATCGCGATCGACCTGCGTATGAATTTCGATTGCATCAATTTGGCCTATCAGCTGCGGCGCTAGCGCTGCTGCCTGAGTGCTAAACGCCCGTGCCTCGATCAGGCGGGGTGGACAAACCGGCAAACACCGACCGCAGCCGTAGCAGCGCTCGGTAATAACGCCAGAGCCGTCAGGCAGATCAAACGCGATCGCAGCCGCTGGACAAACCGCTTCGCAAGGACGTGAGCAGTCTGCTGGGCAGGCGGCTGTCGAGAAGGCCGCCTTGCGAAAATGCGGATCTTCGCCGTCGTTGAAGCTGGCCATCAGCCAGGGCCGTTGCGCTGGCGAACGGATTGGGGTCGCTGCCTGCGCAGCTGCTATGCCTGATTTGGCAGCGGCCAGTACGGCAGGATCAGCCGCCACATCTATGCAGTCGGCGCCGGCTAGCGTGTAGACCAGGGCCAGGCTGCGAACCGCTGGCAGATGCTGATTACTAGCGCCGCAGATGAGCTTGAACCAGTGACCTTGCTGCAAAGAAAGTGAGGGATCATAAAAAGTAGTCACCCCCTTATGCTAATGGGTTCTTTCCGAGAATGCCGGCTTAGCTCCTTTTTTGCTGTCAAAGCAGCGCTCGCGCCGCTGGAAAAATTTAAAGCGTAACTTCGACCTCGGGTGTAGCGAGATGAACCCTAAAAGACGCTGGCAAGGGCTGGCTGTGCCTCTGTGCTAAACCTCGTGATTGTCTGTCGGTGCCGCAGTCTCCGCAGTCTCCGAATTGGCAGCGCTAGATGAGTCAGATTGAGGCGGTCGCTCTTCCGCTGCTCGGGTGCCGCCGCTGACCAAATTGCTAGGCCGACCCTGACGAGAGGGCTGAAATTTGGGCTTTCCCATGATTATTGAATAGCTAAGCAACTGGCTCCACTGTAGCGGCCGCTATGGCGTTGAAATAGCGGGAATGTACGGAATTTCAACTGTCAGCCCCAGCGGTTAGGGAGGACTCGGTCTGACAAAGGGCTATGAGACAGCCTGCTTGAGCGGGAACCAAGTGAACGCTCGTTCGCCGCCTAGCTCAACTACAATTTTCAAGCGAGGTTCAGCCGCAGCCAGTTCAACTAAATAGGCCAGCTCCTGATTGGATAAGATATGACCTTCCAGCAGCCAGAGTACCAGCCCTTTCGCCTTAGCCGGCAGATGCTCTAAACGATAGGAGACAACGGGCGGAATAAAATAGCGATAGCCCACAGCGGCCTGGCCGGAATTTTTTTTGCCCAAGTGGGGTGGGCGCATGCCGTGAATACTGGTCAGATAGGCTGCTAAGTCACCCAGGCCGCGCGCTGACAAATGCAGGCTCTCATAGCCGGCAGCTCTAACGCGGCGCTGATATCGCCCTTCAAAACCGCCCTCTAAGGGAACCCGAACAGCAACGGCTCCAGTTTTTTCTAAGTCGCGTACAAACTTATTTCCGATGACTAACAGTGGCATAGCGCTTATCACTCGCTAACTTAGATTGGACAAGAGATTGGACAACGGGCCAGATAATGGGCTAGGTAACAGGCCGGGCAATAGGCCGGACAAATATCCATCTAGAAGCATGATACACAGCTTTACATAGTCCGGTCGATTTTGAGCTGAAATTCTGAGCTGACGGCGTGAAGCGTTGTTTGGCCGATGGCTAAAAAAATAGGTGGACAAACGCTTGTAACCTGTGTAACATGTCTAATTGTCGCCAAAATCAGATACTGAACAGCTGCGGCTGCTCAAGTCTGGGCGCAATTAGGTGGCTAGCCGCTTGCTTCAAGCTTTTCTGACGCTGTCTGGCAGCCCCTCCTAGCGATTCAATCAGGTAGTGGTTGGATAAGCAGATATGTAAAGCCACTGCGGTTTTTACCTGTCTGCTTTCTGTGAGTCAAATCCTAACGGATTTAGGGAGATGTCTATGAAAACAGTAGGCATCTCGGTTATTGGCGTGTTTAGTCGGAGACGTTCGTTGTGTCTGTCGGTATTCTCGGTACAAAACTGGGGATGACTCAAATTTTTGATGAGTCTGGCAATGCTATTCCGGTGACGGTTGTGCAGGCTGGTCCATGTGTCGTCACTCAGGTCAAAACAGCGCAGACAGATGGCACTATAGCCATCTGTCTGC
>JAAHIA010000810.1 GCA_010671975.1 Leptolyngbya sp. SIO4C1
AAATCTGGCGGATTGCTCAGGATCGCTTTCGGCTCAAAGCGCGTCGTTATCAAACAGCTATCATGGTTGTTTGTGGGCTAGTCAGACTACGATTAGGGCGCTATCAATTGGGTAGTTTTAATCAGACTTGAACCGAGCAGGGAGATGAGCCTTCAGCAGCGATAAAATTCCGGCTAAACTAACACAAACGGATGCCAAGCCCCGAAAGCTCGTTCATGATGGCGTTCCACTTATCTTTGAGGTGGCGGCGCTAAGCCACTCCTAGCAAAGCTTTTCAGCTTTGGAGATGTCTATTAAATATCCGCCTGTGATTATCAGAGCCAACTTCATCCAAGCCATCCAAAAGCACTAATGCTCGTCCCTGGGATGCAATGTTGCTAACAGCTTCAGCATCTTGAATGCCACAGGAATTCCATTGTCTGGCAATGTAGGTCAGCAAATCAGGGCAATCTGCGTTTTCAGCCCACTGCCTCAAGGTCACAAAAACAGGCACACAATTCCCTTTGTATATCCCCTTATTACAAAGTATTGCTAATTGTTTCAGAAACGTTGTTTTCCCAGAACCTGGTTTACCTAGCAATACTAGCTTGTGGTGTTCATCCAAAAGATCTGTCGGCTGCAGACTCTCTTGATGAAGATTAGGGCTCCCCCCAACAGGTTGTTGAAGTATATAAACGTTAGTGTAAATCGCTTCTAGTTCGATCGGAATATTCATCGCAAGTACACGTACAGTACCGCAGCGATTTTCTATGTCTCCAGATATTTTTTGTCGGACGTCCTCAATTATCGTGTTATACTCGATTACTGTATCTACTGAAAAGTCAACAATTTCTGCAAAGTCTAACTCCAACGTAGAGCAAATACTCTGAAATATCTCCTTATTAATAGGTAGTTTGTCAAAGAACTTGTTTAGAGTCGGTCGGCTACATTGAACACGATCTGCTAGGATGCTTTTTGTTAATCCTTTAGCCTCCATAGCTCTAGTAGCCTTTTTGGAACCTTGAGACGATGCACGACACGATCTGCTCATTCCAATACCTACAGAATTTACACAAGTCTTTCATAACTTTATCACTCTAATTGACACGCTAAAAATTCAGCCCTGCTATGCTTAAGGCCATAGCAGGGCTGCTATTTTAATTTCAAAACCAGTTTCATGGAATGACATTTCATAGGCTGAATTTTCTAATTGGGGCAACTGAGATTCAACGCAAGGA
>JAAHIA010000811.1 GCA_010671975.1 Leptolyngbya sp. SIO4C1
TGCCTTGCCTCAAGTACGGTGTGTCCGGTAAACTCGCACGGAGGTTTTCGTAACGTTATTTAATAGCGGCGCATGAGTTTTATCAAGCAAGTCTGTCTGATTGGCGGTTTGGCCCTGGGTAGCCTGATGGCGCAGCCCGCTCTAGCAGAGATGACGCGCATTAGCTGGTACGGTCCTGGCTTTGAAGGCAGCTACACCGCTAGCGGTGAGCAGTTTAACCGCTGGGCACATACGGCCGCTCATCCTAGCTGGCCGTTTGGTACCCTGGTACAGCTGACCAATCCGAATACGGGAGCAAGCGTCACCGTTCGGATTAACGATCGCTCCGGTGGTCGGCTGGATGTGTCTGAGCAGGCCGCGATTGATCTGGGCGTGCGATCGCAGGGCATCGCCAGCGTTCGGGTCGAAGTTTTAGAATGGGGTCGCTAAGCCTGTGGAGCCGCTGGCTGCCTATCAGCGCATCACCGTCGACCCTGATCAAATTCAAGCCGACCAGCTGACGCTGACGGCAGAGCAGGCTCACTATCTGCGGCGGGTGCTGCGGCTGCCGTCAGGCGGTCGGTTCATCGCTCAAGACGGGCGAGGGCAGCGCTGGCTAGCGGCTCTGACGCCTGAGGCTGCCCATATTGTTCAAGCGCTTGAACCCGCTGCACCGCAGTGGCCGCCCTTAGTTTTAGCAGCTGCCCTACCCAAGACCGGCTTTGACGACGTGGTGCGCCAGGTAAGCGAGCTCGGCGTTACCCAAATTCAGCCGCTGCTCAGCCAGCGCACGCTGCTCAAACCCAGCGCTCAGAAGCTGGTCCGCTGGCAGCGCATTGCGCAGGAAGCCTCAGAGCAGTCCGAACGAGTTTGGACCCCTCGCATTGCTTCGCCAATTTCTTTTCAAACCTGGATACACCAAGAAACTACAGAAGGCAGCGCCTATCTATGCGTAGCTAGAAAGTCTGTAGCGCCGCTGCTATCCCAGATCCAGCAGCTTTTAACGCGATCCCCTGAGGCTGCCATTAGCCTAACAATCGGCCCAGAAGGCGGATGGACTGCTGAGGAAATCTCGGTTGCGATCGCTCACAATCACCTGCCAGTCTCGCTAGGATCGGCAGTTTTACGGGCAACAACAGCAGCCGTAGCAGCTGTTTCAGTTGTTTCAATGGCAAGAGAACAATTGATATAGCTCAATTTCACAGTGTTTGCTCGGATGGCTAAGAGATTGTTGGCTG
>JAAHIA010000812.1 GCA_010671975.1 Leptolyngbya sp. SIO4C1
ATAAAAAACTGTTGCCAAACAGACTGTCGTCGTTAGCACGCGAGGTCAGCGTCAAATGAATGATCACTAACCCCGCACCGGTGGCCAGCAGCCAATAGTCCTGCTGTGCAAACGGTCGAATTAAGCTGCGATCGCCCCCTGACATAAGTCTTTTTCCCATCAGCTATTAGCAACAGTAAGTTCAAGCCTCTATGCGATGGCTTTCTCTTTCTGATTACGCTGATTCTTCCCGGATTTCCGCTTCATAACGATACCAAAGCCAGCAGCTAACCCTGAACCCAGAATCGTGACCGGTTCAGGTGTACCCGCTAGCTCATAGCTACCATCGTTGCCTTTCCATTTGACCCCAATATCGCTGATGGTGGCAGCAGCTCTATCAGACGTGTCGTGATTACTGTCCATACTGAAATCACCAAAAATGTTCACAGCGAAGGTATCAGACTGGCCGATTTGCAAGCCCTTTTTCACATTACCGCCGCTGCAATTCTGAGCCGTTAGAACACAGACATCAATATCCTTAAAGCCGCCGGGTGTGCTTTGTTGCCCATTGGTCGGCTGTTCAACTCTGCTAAAAGGATTGCCGGCCTGCGCTATTTCAATAGAGGACACAGGCTGCTCAACTCCAAACCAGAGGCTCATAATAGCCATCTTGTAGTCCGGATTAGGTGGCTGCTTTGTTTCGTTTGAAACATTGATTTGAAGCGATAGCTTATCTTTAGTCAAAGCCATCACAGTAATCACGGCTTTACCAACTAAGTCCTGAGTGAGCGTCCGCCCATCTTTATTCGTTGAACCGGCACTGAGATGAAACTTGGTAGGATCTAGAACACGACCAACATCTCCACTATGTAACCGAATATCGTTTAATGACTGGCCACCTGGGTTACCTGCCGTTTTACCGTTGGGCACAACTGAATATGCCTGGGCCGATGGCGTAATGAGCGCTAGCGCTGCGATACTGCTAACTGCGATCGCAACTGAGGGTATGAGTTTAAAGAGCTTCATGTCTTGTAAAAAGAAACGATAAAGGGACCGTCTAAACCTGGCGAAGTTCTAAAACGCAGGAGCAAGCTAGCTGCCTACTCACGGCGATAAAAGCCCAATTTAGGGTGAAATACTGTTGCTAACCGCAGCCCTCAGCTGAAGAGGACTCAGTGAAATGCGCGGGTGTGATGCGGTAATCACAATAGCCACATCTATCGGGATTACCG
>JAAHIA010000813.1 GCA_010671975.1 Leptolyngbya sp. SIO4C1
TCCCAAACTGCGTGAATGCTTCCTGGCAGAATGCCAAGCAGCGTCAGTAGAACGTTAATTAACAGCGTAGTGCTCAGCCCGTAAGTCAAAAAGACGCCGGCGGGCGGTAGCACAATAGCTAAAATGAATTGCAAAATTTTCATAGTCTAGCCTCAGAAAGCTTTAAGTAACTGCAAATTAGGGTAGCTTTATTGTGTCGTTTCCCTCAGCTAGCTTCATCTGTCTGAGGAGTCAACCTTTAGACAGAACCTGCTTGGAGCGATCGCAAAATCTCTCTTAATAGGGAGGTAAAGTAGGCAGATAGTTTAGAAGCTAGAAAGCATAGACATTAATTTTTGGAGGAAAGTCTTATGGTCGCGACATTACTCGCTGGACTAGTGACTGCCTTAAGTTTGCTGGTAGTTGATTTGGTTGTTCCAGGCGTTAATATTGCCACGTTTCCTGCCGCGCTGATTGCAGCAGTTTCTA
Source organism: Leptolyngbya sp. SIO4C1 (assembly GCA_010671975.1). Lineage (GTDB taxonomy): Bacteria > Cyanobacteriota > Cyanobacteriia > Phormidesmidales > Phormidesmidaceae > SIO4C1. The sequence goes on from JAAHIA010000813.1 coordinate 469, forward strand.
TTGGTTTAGTTAACGCCATTATTCGACCTGTCATCAAGGTTCTCTCGCTACCGCTGACTTTCATTACCTTCGGATTATTCTCGCTAGTTGTTAACGGCATCTGCTTTTGGCTAGCCTCTTTAGCAGTACCTGGATTCAGCGTTCACGGTCCACTGGCGCTAATTCTCGGTCCGGTCATCCTATCTGCAGTTGGCACGTTTCTGAATAACTACTTTGCTGATCGGTTTCCGAAGCTACAAGACGAGGCATAGGCAAGGCACAGGCAATAGGATTTTAACTGAGGTGAGCGGCTGCTCACCTCAATTTTTATAGGCAGCTATCGTCTAGCGCTAAATCTTACGGTAGGCTGTTGAGTGAACTGTAGGAGGTTAGCTAGGAAGCAGTCAGCGCTATGACAAAATCGATTCTTTTGTACATTGTGGGAATGGCGCTAGTGACCGCCGCCGTGCTGGTAATCCTCAAGGGCCTCGGCGTTTTCACAACGATTCCGGGCTACATCATTGGCGGCCTAGCGCTGTTTGTGATTGGCGCTGGGATCCTAGGCGGCATGCGCAACATCTAAGCTCGAGTCCATAAGCCTCTTGAGTTAGAGGCCTATGGAGTCAGTTTTTTGAGCCGCGCTGGCCTAGCTGATAAGGCCTGAGCGCAGAGCGCGCACCGCAGCCTGAGTCCGGTCGTTGGCACCTAGCTTATTTAGAATATTGCGCACGTGAGTTTTGACCGTACCCACCGTCACATAG
>JAAHIA010000814.1 GCA_010671975.1 Leptolyngbya sp. SIO4C1
ATTATGCTCCTCTAGAAGAGCCCGAGCAGGATGGAGGGACGGTTAAGAACTGGTGAGAGTCGCTAAGGGCGCCTTCAACATTGCTATCAGCCAGCAGATCCTCAAGCATGGTTGGCTCTGTTCCGCGGGTCGCCAATATAGGTAAACCGTTAGCGACTGACAATAGACCGATGGCCCAAAAGCCTGAGCCAGCTTGGTCATCTTGGACAAAGTCTACCTTAAATAAATCTGTTTCACTGATGTCTTTAACTAAGTCGCCTTTTTTCCATAGGCGCTCCCTCTCACTGTCAAAATATTCCGCTCCATAGGCCACAGTTCTAGCAATGTTCTCATATATTTCATGAATGCTAGGAATACCTAAGCTGCCTGCTAACTGCTGCTCTACCGAGACAGATTGATTTCTAAGAGTTAGGAACGTTTTATCCTGCTCCGTTCTTAGCAGCTGAATCTGATTTTCTTGAAGCGGCGCTTTGAGAACGGTGAGCTTGAAGCGGGCTCCCTCATCTCCAACCGTATCTGTCTGATTAATCTGAGCATCTACAAAATGTCCAAACTCCTCTAGCACTAGATCGCTCACCGCCGACAGATTGGCTCGGTTGCGCTCAAGGTAGTCTCGCGATAGATAAATTCGATTTGTGGCTGCTGCAAACGCTCCGTTAGCCCCGCTCAATTCCTCTGCCGAAAGGATCTCTATGGCTGGCCAGCTGATAAACTCACCCGATATCCAATCCTGCCGCAGTGCTTCTAACTGCGCTCTATCTAGCCTGTCTCCAAAGACAGACAGCATCTGCGGTAGAAAGTCACCTGCTAGCGCTAGATCCGTCAGTAGCTGCTGTGCTGCTAAAACTGCCTGATCGATCGTTTCAGTAAGGTTAAAGCCCGGCTCAATCTCTATAGTTGTCAGCATGACGATTATTGCGCAGCCCAATCTGCGCGACCTATGCAAACCCCGCTTTAGGCTCTCAGCACTGAGCAATCTAATGAGTTACGCTCGCGGCGCAGAGTCAACGCTATACCTATCAGCCAGCTGCTGTGTGAAGGGTGGTTGAGCCCTGCTGATAGATAGCTTCGCTATTTATGACCTTTTGCGCTTTATATCGCTTAAGTCGTAATTACACCGCCTCCGTTTAGCCTAAAAAGCTCTATTTGCTTATTCTTTCTTCATACTAGAGAGGATCTATCAAAGCTAATTTTTTTAATAA
>JAAHIA010000815.1 GCA_010671975.1 Leptolyngbya sp. SIO4C1
TTGAATTTTATCAGCAATGGCTTTTATATCTTGAGGCAAAGAAGCTTTATCAATCAGATCTTTTATCTTACTTCCATCCCCAACCCAAATGGGGATAACTGTGACTTCATCAGGATGCTCTTGCTCGCGAGCTAAGGCATAGCTAATTTCTTTGCGTACCCAGTCGTCATCTAGCGTAATACGCTGACGACTATGCTCGTCTAGCAGCAGCCAGTTTTCTCCAATCACGACTAGAATGACCTTGGCTGAATTGAGCTCATTAAAAATACTTTCATCAAGATTTGAGCCAGGAACGATAGAGGTTTCTTCGCTATCTTTTTTCTCATCTAAAAAAACGCTGAGATGACTAAAATACTGAGTAAGAGCTTTACTCAAACCATTACAGAAATTTTGACTGTCAGCTCGGCGATAGCTAATGAAGATATTTGAAGACATAGTCAGCTCAGTCTTGATGTGAGGTTACAATCAGTTGCTAGGCATGAGAATTCTTCAGCGCTGAAGCCAGCTATTTCACAAGCTTTTTATCAGTCTTAGCGAAACGTAATAGGCAGTCAAAAATACTTTCGCTAGAGAATATAGCCGGATATTGGTGACTAGAGCCGTTGACCCAAGCCGTTGACCCAAGCTATCGAATCAGCCATTAAATCAAGATAGCGATCGCTGCGCGTAGGTCTTGACCTGCCTGACGTACTCGCTACAGAGCTTCAGGATGTGCTGAATGGACTGCAGCGCCACGATGGCGCTTAAGTCGTCGTATTCATTAATTTGGCGATACTGCAGGCTGGCTGAGAGGGCAAGTTGAGCGGCGAGCTCGGGTGAAATGAGGCCACAGCCGCCAGCTGCAACAAAGGAATCAAAGCAGTTTTGAGGAAGCGGACTGCCGCTAGCCGCGATCGCATCGGCATTAATCGCCAGCGCGGTCTCTAAAATCAGATGAATCAGGCGCTCAATCGCCAGCTGCTGTTCAAAATCTTCTAAGTAAGCTGTCAGCGTCAGAGCTTTTTGAGCTTTACGCAGCGTGCGCAGGTGGGCAATCATGTCGGCTAGCCTGAGCGCCATGATCGCTCGGTCAAGCCGGTCCTGCGGCAGCGCGTTTGACATACCGCAAGCTAGCCAGCCGACTGTAAGGCTTGGGAAAAGACGCAGCGGCCCATCGATAGATCAAACAGATGCAGCCCATACTCGCGCGAAAGATCTT
>JAAHIA010000816.1 GCA_010671975.1 Leptolyngbya sp. SIO4C1
TGGAAGATGCGTTAGGACTGTTACAACAGCTGGGGTTGATCTCTTCGCTATAGCGACTGATGATGACGTCCTTCGGTGCATCCTACAGTCCCCGCTCCTGTTTTGTTATCGCTTGCGCCGATAGTGAGCGGTCATGAACTGGTGCCACTGCTCATCATCCCCTAGCAAATAGGAGGTCAGTACCCGATGATCTGCGCTTTTGAGCTCCATCACATCTTTATACCGCGCCAGACCCTCCCCTGACATAGCCGGGCCTTCGGAATATAGAGACAGGACCCGTTCGGCAGTATCCATCGTACCGTCATACACCCAAAGATAGGTCATCATCGAGCCCACCCAGGTGCCGGTATACCGCTGGGTTTGCGAGTTGTAACCGAGGGTCATAATGGTGGTCATATCGCCGCCACCGCACATTTCTCCCTGCCCTTCAGCAATCACCCAGAGACCACCGAGTGATCGCACACTCTCCGTCCCTGTAAACGTTTCATCCGGCTGATCAGGCCCCATCATCGCTTGCGATTCATAGGTCCATTCACCCACCAGTTTTTGCAACCAATCATGCTGTTGCTGCGGTTGCTCGGGCATCATGGATTCTTGGGGCGTCATTGTCGCTTCCATGGCGTCATCTCCTTTGTGAGAATTTCGGTATTAAACGATGAAAATAGCGGGTTTGGGCTCGCACTTTGCAGATTTTTACGCTTCAGGTGCTTTGTTGCAGTTAATCATCCAGGGGATACCAAATTGATCTACCAGCGCACCGAAGCGAACAGCCCAAAAAGTTTCCTGGAGTTCCATTTTGATGGTTCCGTTTTCAGCGAGCGCTTTAAAGATTCGCTCTGCTTTTTCAGGATCTTCAACATGGATTGAAACCTCGGTACCTTGGGGTTTCTTAAAGTAGTCGGGAGGAGAATCAGACCCCATCAGTTCCTGATCGCCGATTTGCAAATAGGTATGCATGATTTTGCTGTGCCACTCGGGGGGCACGTCTGCTTCCATGGGGGATCCTCCATAGGTCATCATGTCGCCAAGTTTGCCGCCAAAAACTTGCTCGTAAAACTCAAATGCGGCTTCGCAATCACCGTCAAAATTGAGATAGGGAATCAGTTTCATACCATCCTCCTGAAGCTAGATGAATGAGCGACCCAGAATAGTTCACCTGTATTATTTTCTTTTATCTGCAGGCCGAGGAAAA
>JAAHIA010000817.1 GCA_010671975.1 Leptolyngbya sp. SIO4C1
TTCAGATCGCTCACAAACGTCGGTCTATCTTCCAATTGGTCAAAAGTTCAGTTCGCGCGAGGTAATCAGCAACGAGTCAATGTTAGATCGCTTATTAGAATGGTCGCCCAATTTAGGGCTAGATACGTTTCTGCTTTTGCCAGTTCTGATTGCGCTAGAGGCAGTGCTTTCTGCAGACAATGCGATCGCGCTGGCGGCGATTGCTCAAGGACTCGCTTCAGAAAAGCTGCAAAGGCAGGCATTAAACGTTGGTCTGATTGCCGCCTTTGGTTTGCGGGTGGCGCTGATTTTGACTGCGACCTGGGTACTCCAATACTGGCAATTTGAAGTGGCCGGCGCAGCCTACCTGCTATGGCTGGTCTATCAGCATTTCACCTCGTCAGACGATGAGGAGGATCATCACCACGGGCCGCGATTTGAGTCGCTGTGGCAGGCCATTCCGATTATTGCCTTAACTGACCTGGCCTTTTCCCTCGATAGCGTTACCACTGCGATCGCGCTATCTGACGAAGTTTTGCTAGTGCTGCTAGGCGGCCTCATCGGTATCATTGCGCTGCGCTGCATGGCGGGCCTGTTCATTCGCTGGCTAGACGAGTATGAATATTTAGAAGACGCCGGCTTTGTGACGGTCGCTTTTGTGGGTATTCGACTGCTGCTGCGGGTGGTTGATCCAGCGCTGGTGCCACCCGACTGGCTGATGGTGTCACTGATTGCGGCGCTGTTTGCCTGGGGCTTTTCGAAGCGAGTCGAGCCAGCCAAGAATTCGGTAGCTGGGTCTAAGACAGCGGTGCCGACCCTATCTTCAACCCAGAGCAGCGACGCAGAAGCCGATGCCAAAGCATCAGCTAAAGAGCCCGAAGTTGTTGAGCGCTAAGAGGGCGCAGGGACGCCAAGATTCATCGGCTTATCCCCGCATTTCCTTGTCTCTGCGTCAGCAATGGTCAGCTAACTAGAGCTAATAGGCTATGCCCCCTTACTCGTAAATCCAGCCCTTAGTTGACGGTTCCCAATCGGTCAGCTCGTTCTCTGAGAACCAAAGGCTGATTTCGGCCCGCGCTGTCTCCACTGCGTCAGAGCCGTGAATGATATTGCGGCCAATTGTGATGCCATAGTCACCGCGAATCGTACCAGGCTCGGCCGTCAGCGGATTGGTGGCACCGATGATTTTACGCGCTGAGGCCA
>JAAHIA010000818.1 GCA_010671975.1 Leptolyngbya sp. SIO4C1
TGATATTGAGTAAGAAAGTTTCCCGCCAGCTGAACTTTTTATTCAAAAACCGCAGCAAGCAGCTATCAAAGTTTGGCATGGCGGAGACTTCTCAAGGAACGGCGCTCCATGCGTTTAATCTGTCAGGGTGCGTAAGCACGTGCTGACGTTTGAGCACTTGAGCTGGCCCTATTGGATGGCGGGTTTGGCTGGCTTACTCAATCTGACTTTTTTGGTTGGGCTGCCGCTGTCGCTGTGGCTGATTGAGGCCTGGCGGCTGGCCTACGGTGCACCGTTAGCCATGATAGTTTTGCTTTGCCTGCCGCTAGTGACCACGCTGTTGACGGTGGCGTTGCTCTATGGCCTAGGCAGCGCCTGGCGACAGCCGAGCTGGGCGATGCGATCGCACTATCTGCTGGTGACTTTGGCAGCCGCTGCGTTTATTTCCTTTCTCAACTACTGGAATCTACTAGGCTTTAAATTTTGAAAGCGAGATAACAATGACGAATCCAACAGCTAAGACAGCGCTAGTCACGGGCGGTAACGGTGGCATTGGCATGGCAATCTGCCAGGGCTTGCTAGGCAAGGGCTTTGACATATTGCTGGCAGCGCGATCGCAAGACAAAGCAAAGGCTGCGATCAGTCAGCTTCAGACTGGCAATAGCACGATTTACCCAATTGTGCTGGATGTTACCGATGACGACAGCATCGCCCAGGCCGTTGCTGACGCCCGAAGCCAGATCGATGCGTTGCATGTCTTGATCAACAATGCTGGCATCTATCCTGATGAGGGGGTAGACATGCTGACGGTCTCTCGCGATCTGTTGAATCTGACCATGAGCACCAACGCCTTTGGTCCAATTAAGGTGATTCAAGCATTTTTGCCCCTGCTTGAGCAGGCAGATGACGCACGGGTAATCAATATGTCGAGCGGGAATGGTCAGCTCGACGGCCTCTCCACCAATGCCCCCAGCTACTCTCTATCCAAGCTAGCCCTCAATGGCATCACCATTTTGATGGCAGAGGCGCTGCGGCCTAAACAAATTGCGGTCTACGCCATGTGTCCCGGCTGGGTTAGAACCGATATGGGCGGATCGAGCGCACCTCGATCGCCTGAAGAAGGGGCCGATACTGCTATCTGGCTAGCAACCGAAGCTACCTTTAAGCACAGCGGAAAGTTCTTTCGCGATCGCCAGA
>JAAHIA010000819.1 GCA_010671975.1 Leptolyngbya sp. SIO4C1
TGAGACATTGGCCAAGTACAAGCTGCAAGCGGCGCTCAGCACAACGGAGTCCAATAATCAGACGCAAGCTGTTCCCTCGTTAACTGAGTTATGGGAGCGCTATTGTGAGGTAAGAAAACCTGTTGTCAAGGCTGGAACATGGCGAAATGGTTATAAGGTCAATACGTCTCATTTCAGTCGTTGCCCTTATGATTCTTTGGATGAGGCGCAACAAATCTTTGATTGGGCCATGACTCACTTAAAACCAGACCCTGCAAAGCGCTTAATTCAAGCTTTAGGGGCCTGCTGCAAGTGGGCTGTGCGATCGCACCTGATTGCCTACAACCCTTTTGACAACATGACCCGTGATATCAAAATTCCTAAGACAAGCAGTGAAGACGACGATATCGATCCATTTACACGGGAAGAACGACACGCGATTATCGAAGCCTTCTCAAACAGCTTTTACTATCGGCACTACGTCGATTTAGTCAAGTTCCTGTTTTACACAGGCTGTCGTCCTTCCGAAGCGATTGGACTGCAATGGAAACATGTGACCCGCAAACAAATCACGTTTGAGCAGGGCGTTGTCCAGTCTGAGAATGGCCTGGTGCTCCAGCAAGGGTTGAAAAGTCAGGAGAAACGTCGCTTTCCAGTCAATGCCCAGCTATTAAAGCTATTTCAGGAAATAAGATTGCCGGATACAAGCAAACAAGATTTCGTGTTTCCTGGACCCAGGGGCAAATTTATCGACTTTCACAATTTCCGGAATCGCGGCTGGAAGAAAATTATGGAGCAATTGGGCATTCGGTATCGCAAGCCCTATCAGACACGCCATACCTTTGTGACTCACTGCCTGGAAGAAGGCGTTAGCGTGCAGCAGGTTGCTAAATGGGTAGGCAACACTCCTGAGGTGATCATGAAACACTATGCAGGTCGCCTTGCTCAGATTCAGGTGCCTGAAATTTAAACGCTCGTAGATTCAGCACTATATCCGCATTAAACTCAATTCTTTTAGTTTCTTTAAGTTTATATGGCGTCAGCTCAGCATAAGCGATGGGTAGCGCTATGATTTGCTTGGTGTATCAACGCTTAAAGGGAACTAAAGTTCCCTGGAGCTTACAGATTCTAAGCCATTTTCTTTTTCAATCACGACTATGGCCAGAAAGAAAGATATTGATGATGATGAT